>NZ_JBFTQI010001234.1:0-1683 GCF_056398925.1 Pedobacter sp. 01T416_2 | reverse complement strand
GAGTTACATTAGATCATCATAAAGGTGCTTTTGGGCATTCGGATGCCGATGTTTTGCTTCACGCCATCTGCGATGCGCTTTTAGGGGCAGCCAACCTTCGCGATATTGGTTTCCATTTTAAGAATACAGATGATAGATGGAAAGGCATCAGTAGCCTCGTTTTATTGAAGGAAACGGTTAAATTGCTGGCCGAAAAAGGATGGCAAATTGGCAATATAGATGCGATGCTTTGTTTAGAAGCGCCAAAAATTAACCCTCATATTCCTGCTATGCAACAAAATATTGCTGAAGCCATTGGAATTTCTACCGAGGATATTTCGATAAAAGCCACTACCAATGAGCAAATGGGATTTATCGGCAGGGAAGAAGGTGTTGTTTCTTATGCCGTTTGCCTGATAGAAAAACCTTAATTCCTATTAGAATTTTCGGGCGGTTAAGTAAGAAATCGGTAAGCCTATGCAAAAAATCAGAATTACCGCATTTAAAATCGCCCGTTCATAATGAAACGGTGCTGCAGGTATTTTGGTTAATGGAACAATCAGGAGGGTCATGATCGTCCAAACGATAATGCCATATAGTATTCCTGAAAGGATAATGTTTTTACGTAAAACAGGTGCTTTTATTGATGCAATAGTAAAAATCAGGGTGAAGCAAAAAGCAATAAAGTAGTGGAGTGCTAAACCTATAAGAGCCGTTTTAGTCCCTCCAGCAAAGGCATTTGGCCCCATAATAGCACTGGAGATATACTGAAATACCCCCATAAAATTCATTATGAATTGTTTATGTTTTTTTTGCTTGTATGTAATAATATTAAATTTTGATTCGGAGCTGTCACATTGAGCTTGTCGAAATGCTTTACATTGCATTTTAATCAGCTCTTCAACAGGCTATCAATGACGTTATTTTGTAATCATTTAAATAGGAACAGTTTATGTCGATTTCGTATTTCCACCTAACTAGGCCGTAGTACCGTATCTCCGTTCTACTTAAATCCGGCTTAACAAATTTTTCGGGCTGCACTACCCAGGCCAACCTACTAGCTTTGAAAGAAAAATTTTCAGCCGGTGTTTTTTGTTTCTTTTTGACACCAAAAAGAAAGAAGCCTGTCCGGCTAGGACTAATAAAACACCCCGTCCTGCGGACACCCCTCTAAAAGAGGGGAATATTATATTGCTTGAAATTTAAACGTCATTTATATTAATTTTTATAAAACAATTACCCCTCAAGGTGACATCCATTGTTTATAACATAATCTCCGGGACAAGCATTACGCCAGCTGCTCTTTAACGTTTCCTGTCCGCTTTAACGTTCCCCAGGTTTCCAGTTCACCTTTTATGGCTTTTCTGAACGAACGGAATAGTACAATATACATTAATTGTCGCCAGAAAAACCGCTGTGGGAATATGTAAAGTAAATTCCTGTATTTTTCTTTTTCCATACGGAAGGCGATTGCAGCAAAAATCATATCTACAACAATAAAGATAATATAATAGAAAAGTACCTGGCCAAAACCGTTATGCAGGCTTAAAATTCCTGAAAATCCGGTTAGGGTTAAATTATTTATAGCACTTAACGAAAACAGACCACTAATTAACGAGATGAACATAAAAAGATCGGCAAGTGGAGAAAATAGCGGCAAAATGATCTGATAGATCAAAATATTTGGCATTCCTACCATCCCAA
>NZ_JBFTQI010001233.1:0-1000 GCF_056398925.1 Pedobacter sp. 01T416_2 | reverse complement strand
AGCTTAAATATTATCATCAATCTCACGAATTTTTTGAGAAACATGGTGGTAAGGCCATTATGTTGAGTAGGTTTCTTCCAATTTTCAGAACCATTGCACCATTTGTAGCTGGAATAGCCAAAATGCCTTTCGGTCGTTTTACCTATTATAACATTATTGGTGGAGTAGCCTGGATATTTGCATTATTGTTAGGCGGTTATTTATTAGGACAGATTCCGGTAATTAAAAACAACTTCGAACTGGTTATTATTTTTATTGCTGTGGTAACTTTTGTTCCCGCCATCTGGGCAGCCATCAGAAGCCGTTTTCAACCTAAAAAGATTGAGGCAATTATTGAAGGAGAGGATACAAAGGCATAATTATAGTTCCCTACCAATTAGAGAACCATTTTGATATTTCCTTTCTACCGCTTCACTTTCTATTTTTTCATCAGGTAATAATGCTGTTTTAATTAGGTTTTTAAGCACTGGCTGACCCGCATCAACCCAGGCAGAATACCAGAATGATCCCGTTTTTAATATGGCAGCACGCATTTGCTTTTCTACCATGTTATTCATTTTAGTATGGTAAGCTTTTGAATAGGCCATAGCGTATTGTTTCAGTACAGTATTATTCCTTTCAGAAAAGCTATACTTTTTGTCGGAAGGAAATGATGCATTCAGTTCAGCTTCGAAAGTTAATACGGTATCAACCAAACTGTGTGTGTGTTTAAGTATTTTCCAGATTTCTTGTAATGGGTTTTCAATATAATCTGCTTTGCCAACAACAAAATTGTAATGAGTTGAAAACAATTCGGGTAAACGGCTTTCCCAAAAGGCATGTATACCTACCTGATTAGTGAGTTGGCCATTGTGGTTTGCGGTAGTATGTAAAGGAACGTGAGCATCGCCAATGTAATGACCCAGGTCTGCAGAATATTTTAGAATTTTTATCGAATCACGCGTTTTAAAGGCTTTAACTAAACCATAATAACTACGCTGTATATGCCAGGGGATAATAC
>NZ_JBFTQI010001232.1:0-1003 GCF_056398925.1 Pedobacter sp. 01T416_2 | reverse complement strand
CAAACTTCGTATCGGTTTGGATATTATAGTATTGTGTCAGTTTTGTTTCCTGATTAATGTGCGCATAAATGATCTCATTTTTCAGCACTGAAGTAAAATTATAAAAACGGCCTAAAATAACATTGTAAATAAACTTAAGCTGTTTTTTCTCAATAGGCTCGTTGTCTTTCGTTACTTTATTTTTAGGATCATGATCCTTAAAAAATTTATAGAATGCATTGGTGCTAAAGAAAATCTGATCTGGAATTGGGGTACTTAAAGCCCAAAACAAATCATCTTCATTATCCATTAAAGGGGTTAGAATGGTAAAAATTAATTCTAAGGTATCTTTATATTGAGATAAATCTTCGGCACTGATGTTGCCAAGCAGCACATCGTCTTTTTCAATTTTTTGAAGTAAAAACCTGTAAAATTCAGATTTTACCGATTTTTCTGTTTTCAATCTGCCTTTTAAATATTCCACAAGTGGGCGGAAAGACAGAGATGATTCTACCTGGCAATGTATACATTCGTTTTTATGTATCTGTATTACATTGGTATTCATTGTATAAGTTTTGCTATAGTGTAAATTTTATTGTTATCTATTTAATTACTAATTCATTGCAAAGATACATACTCATTAAAGCAATGTTCGTCTGCTGAACGTAATACTTGGATATTACATCTATTAATATGTTACACAAATTTAGTACCTAAAATTAAGCGATACGTATGGGTACCAGCCATCAGACGAGTGTCCCATTACAAAACGCACAACTGTAAGTGATGCTGGTGCAAAATAAACGCCCCCTCCTACACCATGGTGCCATAATGTAGAAGTTTCGTCACGTTTCCAAACCCTACCTACATCATAAAAACCCAATAAGCCAACTTGTCCGGGTAAAACATAACTAACCAGATCGCCAAGCTTGGCCCTAAGCTCTAAGTTGTTATAAAAAGTATGTTCGCCGGCAAACCTGAACTGGCGATACCCTAAGAGATTCCCTTGTCCGCCCAGATATAA
>NZ_JBFTQI010001231.1:0-1003 GCF_056398925.1 Pedobacter sp. 01T416_2 | reverse complement strand
AAAGAAATCAGGGTGTACATGCACAATGGTAACGACAGCTTGATCCTGAACAATAAAAAATCGAATATTAAATTGCGGATTATCGGTGGCAAGGGTACTAAAGTTTACGATTTTGCAAATAGCAACGGATCTGTAAAGTTATATGGTAGAACGGATAAGGCAACTTATAATGGAGAGGATGCCAGTAAAATCAGAAAAATTATTTCTAATGATACCTCGAACTTCAGTTATATACCAAAAGATATGTATCGTCGTAATTCGTGGCTGTTAAATGCAGGTTACAATCAAGATGATGGCCTTTTATTAGGTTTGATCTACAAACAAACTAATCCTGGTTTCAGGAAACAGCCTTATGGAAATTCGCAGACTATTTCTTTTTTACATTCATTCTCCACAAAAGCTTTTAGGTTTAACTATAAAGGAGAGTGGTTAAAAGCTTTAGGTAAGGCTGATTTTGTGTTAAAAGCCGATGCTTTCGCACCAAATAACACACAGAATTTCTTTGGTTTAGGAAATGAAACAAGTTTTGAGGAGCATGGCGATGATGATGATAACATCAGGTACTACCGCACACGTTTCAACCTTTACCAGGTTGATGCTTCAATTAGGTGGCGCCGCCCTAAATCTACTTTTAGCGTCGGACCGTCGTGGCAATACTATAAATATAATCAGGAAGATAACCAAGGGCGTTTTATCGAAAATCCATCAAAATTGCATTCGTCCGATTCGCTTACGGTACGAAACGAAAAGATGTTTGCAGGTGCATTTGTAAATTTCACCAACAATACCCGCGATAATGATTTGTTACCAACTTTGGGCAGTTATGTTGATTTTAAACTTTTGGGTTATAAAGGCGTTAACAAATACTCAAATTCTTACGGACAGTTTACGGCCAGTATAGCTTTGTACAAAAACCTTGATGGCAGAAAAAACTTCATTTTGGCAGATCGTTTTGGTGGAGGGGTAACTATTGGTAAACCAGCTTTTTATCAGGCCTTATATC
>NZ_JBFTQI010001230.1:0-1006 GCF_056398925.1 Pedobacter sp. 01T416_2 | reverse complement strand
TCCCATGCTTTATGGATTTGACCAAAGTGAGCTTCAAGATTAATTTGGGCTGTATTATCGCTGTCGGAAGATTCTTGCTCAATTAAAATTTCTTCTATATCCTTCAGTTCATTCTTAAGCATACCCTAAAGATTTTCCTGGTGCGTTATTCATATTTTCTTCTATTGGTTGAAGATATGAGTACTTGAAATGATTGTAGTCGTCACCGTAGTGGTGTCAGTCTCAAGTCTCTTACCATCTCTGTTCAAAGATTTGTAACGTGTAATAACTTGCGTACTTTTTAGCGGAAGTTTCATTGATTTCATCATAATTTTAATTTTTAATGTTAATTTAAGAGTCTATGGATTATTTATATAATTTATTACAGATTCGAGCTATCTCGTAGGTGAAACATTAAATGTGATGATAAATTTGATAGGTTTAAAATTCAGTCCGCTAACTCGAAAGACAATCATAATCCATACTTCATTCTGGATACTTTTTATAGTGTACGAGCTGGCGATAGTGTATTATCAAATTGGATCCTTGGAAAGACCGCTGATATACATTGTATTTTACACCATAAATATAGCGCTGTTTTATGCCTGCCTTAAAGTTTTAAACTATACTTTAAAAGAAACTAGGATTAATTACCTTGGAGGTTTATTGGCATATTTGGGATTACTCGTTTTTTTCCTGATTGTGAAAGGCTTTGCTGATTATTCATTGGGAAATCCCCAACCATCGCACCACAATCCTTTTATATTCATACAGAAGTTTTTTCCACGAAACATTGCACGGGGTGTATATTTTACGCTACTCGCTATATTTTATTGTTCCGCAAAGTATATTGCTCAGTATAAGAGGCAAGCATTGGAAGCTGAAAAGCGACAATTAATTATCGAAAGACAAAAAGCAGAGTTAGAAACCCAGCTTACCAAGTCCGTAACGCCTATCTGCAACAACAGATTAACCCGCACATGCTCTTCAACGCACTTAATTTTGTTTACAACAGTACACAAAAATA
>NZ_JBFTQI010001229.1:0-1007 GCF_056398925.1 Pedobacter sp. 01T416_2 | reverse complement strand
CTTCTTTGGTGAGTACATCTTCCAGGTAAGAGAGATCGAGTGTATTCACAATTTCTTCGGGACTTAAATCGATCAGTAGTTTCCAAAGTGGTACGCCGCGTTTTTTTGCCCATAAATCATAACAGGCATTGGTTACTGAAGCCAATCCTAAATGTACAACACCTTTGTGTGGCCCTAACCACCTAAATTGCTGTTCGTTTGACAACGTGCGAAAAGTCTGTCCAAAATCGTTCATCAGTTCTTCAATATCTTTTCCCTTTAAGGTATTAGCATAAAATTGAGCGGCATTGCACACCAAATCGTTACCAGCGCCCAGGGTAAAGGCTAAGCCTGTTCCTGTTATGCCGTTATCGTTGGTTAAATTGGTAACTGCATAAGAGTATTGAGGATCTTTATGTATAGCATCGCTGCCTGCACCCGTTGATAGTTCAAATCGTTTGTCGCTAATTTCTATTTTGTTTATCATGTTAATAATCTGGATTATATGATGGTTCTGTATCCTAGTTCGGCTCCACCGCTTACCGGTAAAATAGTTCCTGTTATAAATCTGGCAGCATCGCTGAGTAAGAATAAGCAAGCATCTGCAATTACATCACCGGCTGGCATGCTTCCCAATGGCTGAAGTTTATCTAAGTAATGTTGTATTTCTTCTTTGTTGGGCTGTTCTTTGCTCCATGATTGCAGGGTTGGGGTATTAATCGCTGCGGGCGAAACCGCATTAACGCGTATTCTGTATGGCGCATAATCTAAAGCCATGGCCTTCGTTAATGCATTAATTGCACCCTTTGTGGCTACATAGGCGGCATGATTATCTTGCCCTATTGTGCCTACCATCGAGCTGGTATTTAAAATACAACCCTTTGTTTTTTTAAGATGCTTGATGCCATGGCGGGTGGTATATAAAATGCTTTTTAGGTTAACATCCATCAACAAATCCCACTCAGCATCTGTAGTCTGATCGAGCGTTTTTGAAGGATGCGCAATCCCTGCATTGTTATGTATAGCAT
>NZ_JBFTQI010001228.1:0-1009 GCF_056398925.1 Pedobacter sp. 01T416_2 | reverse complement strand
AGATCAATCAAGCACAAACTTATTATATAACTAAGTACTTATTTTCTGCCAGTAAAAATTTAATCGAGGAAATGGCTGAAAGAATAAATATTAAAATTGAATCAGCCTAAATAACTTCAAATGGATTGCGGAATAAACACAATATTGTTCCTTTTCCACATAAGAATTTTGATCAGTGAGGCAACACTGAAGGTAAATCTGCTGGTAGAATGGATTACACCACTAAAGCTACAGGAAAAATGGATTTTGATCCAATGTGTATCTGTTCAGAGGGAAAGCAACCAAATATGTTTTATCCAATAATCAAATAGGTGCTCAGCTTAGTCCGAAACAAAGGGACATTTTCGGCTGAAATACGCAGCCATCGTCAAATGTAAAATGTTATATAATGGAATTGTTTCACGGAATGTTAAGCCTATCAATTTATTTCTTAAAAATATACTGAGTTATTGTTGCTATTCCTCTTCATGCACATCTATTTTCGAAGAAATTTTGTAGCATTGCTGGAAATTAACAAAACTCTTTATGAAATTAACAGAATTTTATTCCTTAAGGAATGATTTTACTATCATAGGCTTAACGGGCCGATTGGGATCCGGCTGCAGCAAAATTGCAGAACATTTATCATCAGCTGACTTCATCAATCAGTTGGAACCCAAATCAATCGGTGAAGCAAGCTCTCTGGAAGATTTGAAATATAAGATTGCCTATGATTTTTTGGCATCTTCAGCAAACTGGGTTCCCTTTGAAGTTATCGCTTATAAGAACGTTCTTCTACTGCATGTATTATTTGAAAGCCTAACTGGAGATGTGTTCAAAGATTGGGTTCAAAATTTAACTACCATCCTAGTACAAAATGGCAATAAGATTAATCCGCAGTCTAAAAACCGTTTCGATATTGAACAAGATGCAGAACTATTTAAAAATAAACTGCCAGAATTTATAAATTCCAGAGGTGAATTTCTCCAACATTTTCATGACACGTTATGTTCAGGAGGTGAGTTGAAGG
>NZ_JBFTQI010001227.1:0-1010 GCF_056398925.1 Pedobacter sp. 01T416_2 | reverse complement strand
ATCCTGCAATGCAGTTACATTGGCTTTTTCTGATGCGATCTGTTCTTCTAAACTTTTAACCCTGCTGGTGCTGCCACTAAGCTCGCGTTGGCTATCCTGGTATTTATTACTTAATTCCTGGTTCCTTTCTCTCAGCTTGGAATAGGTATCCTGAAGTTCTGCATATTTCTTATTGCTTACACAACCAGCTGCAAGCGCAATGGCAAAGAGCATTATGGGAATTGATTTGTATAATTTCATAATCTTATTTTTATTTATTAATAGTAGGTTAACAAATTCCTTGCCGCAAAGTTCAATACCGACCTAAACCGGTGTTAAAAAGCGTTAATCTTTACCGAATCGAAGCTAGCCAAAGCTTTATACGTTCTTAATCCTATACTACCAGATTGATATTGACTATCTGTTGCAGAAAGAATGGGTTTTGCCGACCCGTTTATAAAAACATCAAATTTATCTCCTTTCGCCACTATCTTTAAGGTATACATTTCGTTCATTTCAACAGGATATTTTCCTGAACTTATAACGGTCCATTTTTGTCCGTTGGCTTTTCCCAACAGTACCGTTCCATTAGACTGATCCAAACCCACATAATACCCTTGGTAAGCATCGGCACCAATTGCCGGGTCAGAAACCCTGAACATTAAACCAGCATCACCGGTAGTATTGATTTTAACATCTGCCTGGTAAGTAAAATCCTTAAAGTCTGTTTCATTAGCCACATATTTAGATCCATTTATGCCATAACCACCAGAGCCTGCGTTCGATGCCGAATTAACCTGTCCATCTTTCCAAAACCAGCCACCTCCATAAAAAACCCAATTATTGGCCATTCCCTGATCAAAATTTTCGACCAAAGCCTTATTTATTTTTTTTGGCTGACCGATTACAGGAAAACAGCTTAGGCGTATATTTTCAGATCCATAAGGTACCAAGGTAACTTCTTCTTGCTTTTCGGTTGAGGAAATTGGACTAAAAGGCACATCAAAAGCGGCTACTTTGTTGTATCCTAG
>NZ_JBFTQI010001226.1:0-1010 GCF_056398925.1 Pedobacter sp. 01T416_2 | reverse complement strand
CTTTAACTTCAATCACTAACAGATTTTTGTCTGTTTCCAATTCTTTTTTTTCCAATATTAATAGCTGGCTTTTATCTCTTAAATCTTTTAACTCTGTAAAAGAACTTTTCTTCAAGTCTAATATTTCAATATTTTTTTTATAGTCATTATAATAAATCCCCGCCGTAAACCCCATTCCAAATAGTGATAGAATAGATATTATGGTGCCAACATTTGTGCCTAAATTCAGTATTAGTAAATTTAAACTCGTGGTAAATAAACTTCTAATGTTGGTTGTGCTCATTCTTTTCTATCATATAAGTGGAAATCTTTTTTTGATGACGGCTAAATATACCCTTTCTAGAGCAAGTCTTCGTGCCCATTGCCTTAAACATTGGCCTGACTTGTGTCTAAAAAATACTATCGATTAATTACTTCATCAAAAGCACAAGTCATCCAGCTTGTTAACCTAGACAATAAGATTTGTGCTAGTATGGGGAATTACAAATGTTGAATTTACAATCTTCAACTCTATTATTGCTAATACGGCGCTAGTCCTTTTGTTTTATGTAAATAAATTTTTTATCATTTGTTTAATCGTACCGTTCTCTAGTTTTAGTCCGAGCGGTTTTGAAATGTCATGTCCCTCGGTTAAATGTAAAGATGTATTGTATATTATTCCTAATAAGAAATATGTCTCGGGAATATGTATCCCAATATTTTGGGCAAAACGCAGCTTATTCTTGGTCCCATTTGTATTTATGAACTTAGTCTTATTTGCAGGGTCTGGAATTAAATCATAAACAAGTTTTTCTATTTGAACTCTAACTCCAAAACATATAGCTAATGGGTCAAATACATCCTTCTGAAACAAGTATCTTCGTACCTCTCTGAATACTTTTTGAAAGAATTTTTCAGGTTTAGCCCAATCTACATTAAGTTTAAGTGCATTGAACTCATGTTCCAAATTAATCGTATTGATTGCCGGATGATAGTGAAAGTAGTATGCATCTACTTGGACTTTGATACTT
>NZ_JBFTQI010001225.1:0-1018 GCF_056398925.1 Pedobacter sp. 01T416_2 | reverse complement strand
ATCAACAGGACTTCGGATGTAGATTGGTTTAACTTGTTGGCTGACTGGATGAAAARAGAGAAATTTTAATATCTTTGCCGATATTTTAACCTCTTAACCGGAAATTTTAATGCATAAAACAATTAAATATGTTATGGTAGCTTTTGTTGCTATCATATCAATAGCAAGTTGTAAAAAAGAAATTAATGGGAACGCCAAGTTCGATCCTAATGGAAATGGCTGCAAACTAGCCAGTTTAAAGGCCGATCTTGATATTTTAGGCACTTACACACTTGCCTTCACTTACGACGCCTCTGGTAGGATTTCAAAAGCAACCACTACCGACGGTCAGACGAGTAATTATTTTTATACGGCAAATAAAATTACCGCTACCGATGGGGATGGGAATGTGTCTGAAATCGTTTTGGAAAATGGAAGGGCAATATCGAGTGGGAGTGATGGCGTTATTAGTGGAGGTGGGGTTAGTTATAGTTATACCAGAAAATACTCCTACAATGCAGATGGTTATTTAATTCAGGTGAAAAATTATTTAAACGGAGAATTAAATACAACAGATAACTTAACTTATGCTAACGGCAATTTAGTAAAAGCAGTTTCAGTTGATACTCACCTTGGCTACACAGAAACCACTACCTATGTATATTCAACAGAAAATGCGGTAAACACATACGAGATTGCGGATCCACTTTCTTATCATGTTGATTATTTTCCTGGTGGATATTTTGGGAAACAATCTAAAAATGTATTACTTAAAGGCACAGCAAAAACGGTAGACGGCGATGGTGATCCTTTTACTGATGCTGTTTATACCTTCGGCTATCAATACGATGGAAAAGGAAACGCTACATCGGTATCGTTTTCGGTGCTTTCTACTTTTTATCCAAGCAGTGGACCAGTTCAAACGGATACTTATAATGTAAAATATAGCTTAAATTATACTTGTAAATAGATATAAAAAATATCATTGAAAGCCTGATCATAACCATGATCAGGCTTTTGTTTTTGTGGGCTTTATTTC
>NZ_JBFTQI010001224.1:0-1028 GCF_056398925.1 Pedobacter sp. 01T416_2 | reverse complement strand
CATCTTTACCACCCCTAAACTGATCAGTTCTGTTTTATTTCCCTTCTCTAAAATTACGCCATAACCCATCACCGCTGTGCCTGGATCAATGCCCATAATAACCCGCTCCTTTTTTTCGTTCAACATTACAGCAATATTAAGCATATTTGCAAACTAAAAAGATAATCTTGACAGGCAAGAACAAAAAAATATTATCAATCTTCATCAAAGCTGCAATCGTAATATTTGCTTTTTGGTTTATTTACCATAAGCTCGTTGCGAATAAAAATCTGCACGATTTCAGTACATTATTAAAAAATATCCCTCAAACAGAAATTATTACGGTAATTGGTATCGTGGTGTTATTGATGTTTGTGAATTGGTTTTTGGAGGCGGGAAAATGGAAATACCTCATGAGCCACATCGAACCTATCAGTTTTTATCGCGCTATCGAATCGGTATTTTGCGGATTAACACTGGCCATTTTTACACCCAACAGGCTAGGAGAGTATGGAGGAAGGGTATTTTTCCTGTCACCTAAAAGAAGGATTGTGGGCATAGTGGCCATGAGTGTGGGCAGCATTGGTCAACTGGTATTAACGAATGTCTTTGGAGCCATTGCAGCCTGTTTTTTTGTTTATCGTTTTATTCCTATCGACCGTGTACTTTTTATCGCCATGGTATTTCTCGCGGTATTTTTCTGCCTGTTTTTCCTGATCTTCTACTTTAACATCCGATGGTTAAATGGCATTTTGCTTTCATTTAAATTTACCAGGAAATACAAGAAATTTTACAGCATTTTAGCGAGGTACCGAAAAAGGGAACTATTCAAAATCATAATCTATTGTTTTGTTCGCTATTTGGTGTTTAGCTCGCAATACTTCATCTTGTTTGTATGGTTGGTGCCAGGTTTGCATTATGCAGATATCATCATGATGACCTGTTTGCTATTTTTGGTACAATCGGCATTACCGTCACTTGATCTTTTTGATGTGGGTATCAGGAGTGTTACTGCTGTTGAATTATTTAAACACGTAACTGATCAACAT
>NZ_JBFTQI010001223.1:0-1029 GCF_056398925.1 Pedobacter sp. 01T416_2 | reverse complement strand
GTACCTGAGCATAAAGATATAAAAGTGCAGGCATACCCCAATCCTGTAGAAAGGGTACTCCATGTAAATCTCACTGGGTATAACGGTGCTCAGGAAGCGCGGCTGTTCGATATATTTGGCCGAACTTTACAGCGTGGGAGACTTATCAATGACAGTGTTGACTTTGATGTATCTGGATTGAGCGCAGGTTTATATGTAGTGAGAATATATGGCAACAATAAATCGATAGCTACAGTGAAAATAGTGAAGATATAAAGTATACTTAGTAGATCTTGTCCCGTAGGGTTAACCCGACAAGATCCGAACACCAAGTTATAACCAGCAAAGATTAATAGGTGCTTTTGCAATTGAATAAAAACAAGAGCTGCATTCATACTCTATGAATGCAGCTCTTTGTATTTAGTGCTCCTGGGAAGACTATTAACGAACTTTTTTAATTGATTACTTGAAGCTAATTGCAGATTTGAAGATTCCGAAATGATCTGTTTGTGTAAAAAAAGGACGAGGCGACATAGCTTACCGGTCAGGCTTGATTGGAAGAATTGCAAAAATGATATTATTTAATCTATTTAGGTGAAAAATTATAGTAGTTTGAACTGATTTGTAAACCTGTAGAGAATGATGTATATTGTTTCAAATCTGTATTTATCATTTCCAATCATCCCAATGAAGAGCCCTTTTAACACATTAATGATCGCTAGCATGATATTGCTATGTTCTTTTAATGAAGCTTTTGCGCAGCTTTCTTTTGATCATTTGTCGGTAAACAATGGACTTTCACAGAGTACGGTTCAATCCATCTGCAAAGACAGCAGGGGCTATATGTGGTTTGGTACACGCGATTGCTTAAACAGATATAATGGTAAGGCGATTAAAATTTACAGAACAAGTTCCGATAATAGTTCTATTAGTTCCGATGATTACATATTCGCACTGAAAGAGGATCATGAAAAAAATCTTTGGATTGGAACACAAAATGGGCTAAACCGCTATATCGCTGAAAAAGATGCTTTTGAACGCATCATCTAC
>NZ_JBFTQI010001222.1:0-1031 GCF_056398925.1 Pedobacter sp. 01T416_2 | reverse complement strand
CTATTACACAGTTTCCATCACCCGGGAAATATGGCTGAATTTTGGCGAACAGATTTTATTGCATGGCCAAAATTTGTTATAGTAGGCTGGGTAATTTTGATTTATGTTTTCTCGGTAATTAAGGGCTATTTTAATAAGTGATTTTCGTTAGCATCTTACAGATCATTAAGGAATTAAGGTAATTAAGATATCAAGGCAAAGACTATTTTAAATAGCCTATTGTTTACAGGCTTAAAAAATCCTTCCTCTCTACTACAATTGACAGATACTGAAATTCGGCGTTATCTCGACCGGAGCAACTCGGAGTGGAGAGATCTTTGGATAACATGAATAATTGTGGTGTCAGTTGTTGCCAACTGACACTAAAAACATATATTCTAGATATTCCCTTTTTTAATAGTCGATAGTCAGATGGTAACATCTGACTGCACGTGGAAATTATCCTTCAGGGTGATTAAACTCAGGAGAATATTTCGGGCTTTCTTTGAAAAAAAATAATTGCGAGGATCCTTCGACAAGCTTAGGATGACAAGCGCGGTTATATGTCTAATTTTCTTTAACTCCACTTAAAACGATGTTCTTGGTTAACTTTATGTTAGTTTGTCGTCAATAAATCCTATTTATACCTCATTCTGAAAATAACTGGCAAATGCATAGAACGGAGTTTTTTTTATTAGAAATCGTCATTTCTTCATCTAATTCTAGCTCCTTACTGGTAATTCGTTCAAAAAGCGGAGCTAAATGATCTGTTTGTTGTGAAAAATCATCTTTTGCTTCACTAAAACACAATTTCTCAATCCAAACCTGAAGTTCAACTTCATTATAACTTCATAAATCTGTATTTATTTCGCTTTCGAATTAAATCATTGCGTAACCATAATTTATTGAAGTCAATTAAGTATCTGCACATCAGTTGTAGACTGCTTCTTATCATAAATTGGTTGCCAAGGGAGACTAATTAGAGAAAAAAATAAATCAGATTAAAACCATTTAACAAAAAAAGATGAAAAGAGTTGTCATGTGCTTAGGCT
>NZ_JBFTQI010001221.1:0-1036 GCF_056398925.1 Pedobacter sp. 01T416_2 | reverse complement strand
CCTTTTTCCTGCTACAGTCCTATCGTTTTAATTAGTATTAGGATAGGACATATTTCGAGGGCGCAAAAGTACAAAAATAAATGCATTCTAGAAAACTTATTATTAGAAAGTATCGTTATACCTGCCCGCAATAGCTGAAAAGCAAAAATAATGCCTAACAGTAAGAATGCCAACACGATATACACCCCGCCGTATTTAAGTGGCGATAAGGCGAAAGCAACTACTAAAGGAATAAATAGTAGGGATGCATTGAAGTAGCTGAGGTACAAAATTGAGATGTATTCGCCCACCGGTTTCTGTACATTAAACAGATACCCCAAAAAGCGTAAAAGAACCAGTTTGAGGGCATAAAAAACAATTATAGTAATCGATATACTAAAAAAGAACTTAAACCCATCTTTTGCCTGATACATATCATTCCACTGCGCTACCAGAAAAAAGAACATTCCAAAAACGAAACCAAACTGCACAAAAAGCAACAAAAATGGCCACGAACTAAACAGGTTATCTTCCTTGTTAATATTATTCAAAATCCTGTTGCTGAAAAACGATTGAACGATTGCCGATAATTGTTTCGAAAAAGCATTTTTTAGAATGGCAAAGATGATAAGCATGCCAAAAATAAATCCAAGCAAACCAACGTTGCCTTTTGGGATTTTTGTGCCCAATTGATAGGGATTTGCCTTTTTCTTTAAGTGCTGGTATTTCTTTTGCCAGGCCAGTAGATCGAGTTTAGGAAAAAGATATTCCTTTTCGATGGTATCAAGCAGAGCCCCCTTGTTAACTAAACTATCAGGAAGCACCCAGGTATGGTGAACAAGCGAATCGGTCGAAAATTTCTGTCTGGCGAGTGTTGCCGAATCGGGCCGGTATCTTCGATATTGATATTGATTTACAGCTACGCTATCTGTTTGAACAGGAATTTCTTGTGCTGCTACAAGATTAGCAGACCACACAAACGCGAACAAAAAGAAAATAAATTTCGGCATGCTGTAAATCAAAACTTAAGGATGCAAAAGTAGTCGAATAATCATGG
>NZ_JBFTQI010001220.1:0-1039 GCF_056398925.1 Pedobacter sp. 01T416_2 | reverse complement strand
GGGATCCCCGTAGTCGCAGCAACCGGGTCATGCCTGGAAGAAGCTGGCGGACCAGATAGCTTATACATTTCACCTGATGATGCTAACGGACTTGCAAAAGCCATTAATCAAATTCTTGAAAGACCACAACTCCAAAAAGAGATGAAGGAAAAAGGACTGGAATTTGTTCAAAAATTCAACGGTCCTATTGTTACGCAGCAATTAATGGATTGTTATTTGTCTCTTTAATCGTTACATTAATAATATATTTTAAAAATATATTACAATGTATTTTTTATGAGTGTCGTCACCCTGAATTCATTTCAGGGTCTTTCATGCTAAAAAGATGCTGAAATAAATTCAGCATGACGATCGCATTAGGCAAAGGAGCTATTAAAAGCAATCATTACAACCCAATATTTAATCGAACTTGTGTTAATAAAAACAGGGCTGGAATTTGTTTAAAAATTCAACAGCCCTATAGCTACTCAGCAATTAATGAATTGCTATTTAGATATTTTAACGTAACGGTTACAGCTTTATTTAGCAGCAGTAACAGTTGGTGGATATTGCGCCAATATTTCTTTTACGCCGGTGTATAAACGTTCTTCTCTTTTGTTAAAGCTATCGAGGTTAAAACCGGATCCCTGTCCGTGCCAGAATAAGATCTTTTTAGCAGGATCTAAGAAATCTATAATGATTGTACCTTCAATATATTGGTTTACATAGGTTCCGCCGCCGCCCCAGAAAGGGTTTCCCCAGCCGCCACGCCAGCCCCATCCCCAGCCACCGTAGTAACCTGGACCATAAACATCGGTTTTTTCCCGGGCAACTACCACCAAATTCACCAATAAATCAGGTCGGTCTGATTTCGTAAATCCTTTGGCATTCATTTCAGATTCAACCGCGGCTATTAATCTGCGTTTATCCAGATTATTAAGCTTAACCCTTGCTATGCCTTTATCGTAAAAATTGTAAGTTTTGTAACCGCTCAAATCAACATTTTTATCATAATCTGATGCGGTGCGGAGTGTTGTACATCCTGCTAATGCCAATACCA
>NZ_JBFTQI010001219.1:0-1041 GCF_056398925.1 Pedobacter sp. 01T416_2 | reverse complement strand
GTTCCTTTTATTGATCGTGTTATTCATATCTTTTTCTTATATATTTTATAAATCCAACTTAAGTCCTAAAACAAATGTCTTCGGGATCGTTAGATTAGCCCCATCATAGTATCCATTGTAGTTAATTAACTCAGGGTCACTGCCTGTAAATTTGGTCATGGTTAATAGATTCATCGCCGTAGCATATAAATAGGCTCTCTTAATTTTCGATGAAGATTTTTTAAAGAATGGCGCTTTGCTAAAATCGTATCCTAAGGTTACTGATCTTAATTTTAAATAAGATGCATCTTCTAAGAATAAATCTTGATCTGTACGATAGGCATCTACATCACTAAACGGATTGTAGATTGGGTATTTTTTTTCGTTATCAAACACTTGCCAAGATGATACTTCCTTAACAGAACTAATATCATTCCCCGTTTCTGCTTTTATAAAACCATAACGTGTAGCTTGATACTGGTTAATCGCTTTTTGACCCAAAGCAAAAATGAAGTTGAAGTTTAATTCGAAATTTTTATAATTCAAGGTATTGTTCCAACCACCTACAAATTTTGGTAAACGATCACCAGTCATGACTTTATCTTTGTTGTCAATTCTGTTATCACCATTATAATCTTCCCATTTAGGGTCTCCTGCTTTGATTGGAATACCGTTAAAAGTAAGACCTACAGGCACTTCGGCATTCGTATTATAAATACCATTGTTTGTATATAACCAGAAACTACCTACAGGTTTTCCTACCTCTAGTCTATTTTCGTTAAGAATTAATTGAGTTACCCCATCAGGTAAAGCCGTTAATTTATTTCGGTTATAGTTAAAATTGAAACCTGTACTCCAACTTAATGCCTTAGGCCGATTTATTACCAAACCATTAACTATTAATTCTATCCCTTTATTGTTAATAGCCATACCAGATTTGTAATTCAAATCATATCCTGTTTCAAAAGGGACCGGCATACCAATTACCTGATTATTATCATTACGATTATAGGCAGTAACCGCAGCATTTAATCTATTGTTAAAGAAACTAGCATCTACAGT
>NZ_JBFTQI010001218.1:0-1046 GCF_056398925.1 Pedobacter sp. 01T416_2 | reverse complement strand
GGGTAAAGATTGCCCTTTTTTAACTTGAGCAAAAAGGCCACTGCAGAAAAATAATGCAGGCAATAAATATAGGTATCTTCTCGGTTTCGGCATTGTTAATTAATTTCGGGCGTAAAAGAAAAAGTCAGGGCTATTTTCTCCTCTGTTTTAGGAAAATCGAAGTGTACCTTGCCATCTTTCAATGTCCATTTTACCTTTTGGTTGGTACTTAAAATGGTAATGAGACTTCCTTTTTTAGGAATACTTCCTTGCCATGAAATTTCTTTGTTTGGCGTATTGCCGATTAAACTGATGCCGTAAATAGTTTTACCATCTTTACTTTGCGTAAACCAGTTCTGTCCATCATGATAGTTTTTGGTAATCCTTGTTCCGTATATGGCAGCACCATTTTTACTGGTCCACTTACCAATTTCATCCAATCTTGTAATCACATGATCAGGCAGCGTTCCATCAGCTTTAGGCCCAATACCTAAAAGCAAACTTCCACCTTTGGCTACTATTTCTACTAATTTATGAACCACTTCTTCTGCCGATTTATACTGATCGTTGGGTACAAAACCCCAGGCTCCGCCTAACGTCATGCAGCTTTCCCATGGATACTCTAACTGATTTTCAGGAATTTTCTGTTCAGGGGTCTGGTAGTTTTCAAACTGGCCATGTACCGTTCTATCCACCACAATTAAACCTGGTTGTGCTTTTCTGGCATCAGCTGCAATTTTCGGCATATCAATATCCTGACTCCAATCAGGAATAGGTGCTCCCCAAGAAAGTACTTCTTTATTTACGCTAGCCCGTGGACGAACCCATCCACCATCTAACCATAAAATATCAATGCTTCCGTAATTGTTCATTAACTCTCCAATCTGGTTCTGAGTATAGCTTTTGAACATATTCCACCGCCATTGATTCTTTCTGATATCATAATTATTATTTCTATCTGCAGTGGCATATTTATCCCACCAATAGTATTGAGAATGCCAATCGGGTTTAGAAAAATAAGCACCGATCATAAAATTTTCCTTACGGAAAGCATCGAACACATATTT
>NZ_JBFTQI010001217.1:0-1051 GCF_056398925.1 Pedobacter sp. 01T416_2 | reverse complement strand
GCGATAGACAGGGTGCCTGCAAATAACCTTTATCGCCAACTGCATCAGGTGTTAACCACGATTCTAAAACCATATTTTTATCGTCGAGATTTAACGACATTAGCGAATAGTTGATTAATGCCGCTTCATGGATATTGATGTACAAACCATCTTTGCTCTTCATCATCAACGGCGTTTGTAAACCCGTTGGTGAGAAAGTAGTTTGTGAAGCATTCGGCGTTATAGCAGTCTTCATTTTACCTCGTACTTCTGATAAGTTTGAGGTTACCGTACTGTATTCCTGTGTATCATAATCACCAGGAAGCCAAAATGCTTTATGATCGCCAGCTAAGGCAAACTGGGTTTTCTCTTCTTTAATTACGAAATAATCTAAGTTTTTTTGTTCAGGAAATTCATATCTAAAACCCAAGCCATCGTTAAACAAACGTAACCGCACAATGATATAGCGGTTAGTTTCCTTTTGCGTTAAAGTTACCGCCAGTTCGTTGTAATGATTTACAATTTCTTTTACTTCGCCCCAAACTGGTTTCCAGGTCTCGTTAAAAGTACTGGTTTTGGTATCACTTATGGTAAAACCGTTCRTTAAAGATTTACCATCTTTAAGTTCAAGCCCCAGCTTACTGGTTTTAATAACGTCTTTTCCTTTGTACTTTAAGCTATAGGTTGGCACTCCCCCTTCGGCCAAAGCAAAACTGGCTACTAAATTGCCATCCGGCGACTTCAAATTCTTTCCGGGAACGTTCCCGAAAACATTCCCAAAAAATAGCAAAGTGCATATTAAAGTAAGGATTTTAAAGCGGTTAAAGGATTGGTTAGGTTTCTTATTCATGTTATCATTTATTTTTGTTATTCCTATTTATATACATTAGAACTTGCAGGTTTTGGTTTCTTTAATACAAAAACGCATTTGATTAAATACAATTTATATCTAAGTTAGATACTAATCCGGTATAACCTGATACAAAAAGTATTTCTACTTTACTATGTTTCGGTTTGTGACGACACGAACCGCGGCGGAGGTTAATATTAATGGCCTCATTGAGCGCTACGC
>NZ_JBFTQI010001216.1:0-1056 GCF_056398925.1 Pedobacter sp. 01T416_2 | reverse complement strand
ATTTATGCTGTTATGTAGTAATTTAACGCCTTCGTCCCTATTTCTTCCAACTTTATATTAACGAAATTTACGACTTAATTGTTTATATTATTTACAGTATTTGCACATAATTTTTACCTTTAGTTATTCACCCTCATATATTAAATTAAACCTTAAATGCAATACGAAAAAGCAGATAATATGATTCCGTCAGATGAAACCTTGCGTTTAGAGAAATTAAGATATTACGAGATTTTAAGTACACCTGCAGAAAGTGCCTTTGATCAGATAGCACAATTGGCTGCTGAAATATTTGATGTTCCGAATGCAGGTATCGGTTTTCAGACGGATGGGGAGATTTTTATGAAAGCTCAATTGGGATCATCAATCGGTTTACCTATAAAAAGTGAAGCATTTACTTTTTTTGCCTCTACTCCAATCAGCTCGCCTGAAGGTTATCATATCGGCCTGATTTATGTTGCCGACACTAAATTTAAAACAGCCGAAGAGCAGCAGCTAAAAATGCTGAAGCATTTAGCGGGTATGGTAATGGAAAAACTGGAGTCTAGAATTACAGCTAGAAAAGCTTTCAGAGCCTACGATGATCGTTTACATGTGCTTATTCATGATCTTAAAAACCCGATGACGACCATTTCACTTCAATCTGAATTGCTGGGACGAATTCCTGGGATTGATGACAAAGCAGCATTAATTGCTAATAAGATTAATGCGCAATCGAAAAGAATGATTGATAATCTGAATGGTATTTTAAGTGCCGCCCGGAAAGAAGCCAACTCTTTTAAGCCAAAGAAGGATAAAGTAGATTTAAAGGAAATATTAGAACATGTAAAACTAGGACTCAATTTATCTCTTCAGCGTAAAAATCAAATCGTTTTAATTGATATTAAGGAGCCTGTTGAAATTTTTGCTGATCCAGATAAATTAGCAATGGTTTTTAGTGAGTTGATTAATAATGCCATCAAGTTTTCACCAATGGGGGAAAAGATTTACATCACCCATCAAACGGCAGAAAACGCGGTGACTATTGCGATAAAAGATAATGGCGTGGGCCTGACT
>NZ_JBFTQI010001215.1:0-1060 GCF_056398925.1 Pedobacter sp. 01T416_2 | reverse complement strand
GATTTTGACATCGATCTTGGCCGATTCGCTTGCAAAGGAGATAACATTAAAATCAATGATTTTAACGGTTACACTTTCTGGATCTAGCTCAATTTCCGGATCTATCCAGAGATCGTCGATTGTAATTTCATTATCTGAAATAACGTCTTTTAAATAAGAAACGATAAGATCATTTTTACCTTCTACAGCTGTTTTTAGTGATGTCATGAATACTGAATCGTATTCTGTGTGGATAAAATCAACGAATTTCGCTATAGAATCAAAAAATCTAATGTCGGGATATTGTGCTGCAAATTTTTTCCAATCTGCGTCCTGGCTGATCAGGCAAGTACTCGCTAAATTATCACCATATTCATCTATAAAGGCGTTTAATATAAATGCATCAGGAAATTCTTTTCGCTTATTTCCTTCGCCAAATGGTGGCTTTATATTAAAATAATCATTTATAATCTTGTTGTTATCTACCTTGGCTATATCAAGTTCTTCGTAAATAATGCTATCAAAATAATCATCGATCCTTTTTTTGCGTTCATTAAATAAGTCGTCTTTGAACTTAGTAGGATCAGACAATAAAGAGGAAATTAAACCCAAATCATTTTGCACCAATCTGTCTAAATCCTTATTTAAACTTTCCAATTTGTTAACAGACTTCGCTATCGTTTCTTTCAGATGCGATTCCATCTCTTTTTTTAGAATGTCACTCCCAACAACAGTTGTTTTCTGTTCATCACTGAGTTTTTTAAGAGAGTCAAAGATATCTCCTTTAAAGGATAAGCGTAACGCTTCGTAAGCTGAGGTGTCAATTAGAACTGAGAACATTGTTAATATATTTGGTGATTTTTCAAATGTACAATTTTGGATCTGATCACAAAGTTATTTTCGTTTTTTAGCGAAGGAGTTGTCACTGCTGCCTAATACTACAGCGCTTTTTTCAGTCCAACCTTTCCAATATTGGATACCCCCTGTTTTTTCCTAGCCAATTTTGGAAATCAAATTCAAAACATCATGGAAACAACCGTATTGGAATTCTTTCCTGCTTTGGAAGCAGGGCATGATCCTA
>NZ_JBFTQI010001214.1:0-1064 GCF_056398925.1 Pedobacter sp. 01T416_2 | reverse complement strand
GGCTTTATGCCGTAAAATCATTTAAGGATAAAAGACTATTTTGGATACTCTCTTTGTTGTACATAATTTCATTTATACTCAGCAGATTATTCTTTAAGGAAAGTAAAGTATATTTTTCCTTTAGCTATACTTTTGGATGTTTACTCTTAATGTTTTTGGTTATCAAAGAATATTATAATCAGGTAAACTCAATCAACATTCTCAACTTTCAAGAAAATAGAATGTTTTATATTAATTTAGGCGTAACCTTATTCTATATCGGTACATTACCTTTTCTTACGTTTTATTCGTTATTGCGGGCTTATATCCAGATCTGGAATATTTATTTCGATTATTTTCTGATATCAGGGATTGTAATGTATGTATTATTCTCAATTTCATTTATATGGGGAAAACAGAGCTCTTAATTACCATCATCCTTTTTAACCTGTTTTTCGTGCTCTTTGTAGTCGCCATTATGGTCTATATTAAAAAATATAAAGAACGGAAAAGGGAATATCTGAATGAAATTAAAATCACCAACGAAATACACCAGAAGGAACTTTTAACTACCCAGTTAGAAATTCAACAGGCCACCATGCAGCAGATTGGCCGCGAATTACACGATAATATCGGGCAGAAATTAACATTGGTGAGCCTTTATACCCAGCAACTGGTGCACGAAAACAAAGTGCCTCAGGCAAGTAAAAGAATTGAGCAGATTTATCAGATCATTAATTCATCGTTGCAAGACTTGAGGAGTTTGTCGAAAAACTTAACGAACGATAATATAAGTGAAAATGAAATTGTAACTTTAATACAGGAAGAAGTGAACAACCTCAATGCTTTGAAAAAATGTAAGGTAACCTTTCAATACAATTTCGAAAGTATAGATCTGGAGTTTGTAAAAAAGAATGTATTATTAAGGATAACCCAAGAATTTCTTCAAAATAGCTTAAAACATGCGCATTGCAGCAATATCAAAATCCAGTTAAACTCTTCTCTTGAAGTTTTTTTAGCGTTAAAAATACAGGATGATGGAGTAGGATTTGATTATACTAAAGTCACTTCTGATGGTATAGGAT
>NZ_JBFTQI010001213.1:0-1064 GCF_056398925.1 Pedobacter sp. 01T416_2 | reverse complement strand
AATAAAATAATTTTCCGGAAGAGATAATCCGTCAATTATTTTAAACATGCAGCAAATTTAGCAGTCGGAGTGACAACCCTATGGCAGTGGTGGTTTTAAACTTGTTTATAATTCTTCACTACCGCTACGGTAACCATCAATTGCCCTACATGGCGCATGGTATGCTCTGCCGCATGGAACAACAAGCCGATAACAGTTGAAGGGAGTCCTGCGCGACCTACGCCTCTATAATCGGGCAATGTGGTTGCGTCTGTACTTTTGATCTGCGCTAATGCAAGATCTACCTGTTTGTTGAAACGGTTAACAAGATCTGCCACGGTATATCCCGCTGCCGAATCTTTACCCTCTTCAGCCAACTGGGCAAACTKAAATTCAGAAAGACGTTCTGCCCTGGCATAAGTAAATACCCGATCGAGCACCCCACTTAAATGCTGAATATGAAAACCTGTAGATGCCATTCCGGCTGGGCGTTGCCAAAGCAGTTCGATTGGGAAGTCGACCATATACTCATTAATCTCTTCTCTTGCTTGTAATAAGGCATGTGTTACAGGCTGTAACATCGGGATAATTTCGGGCAGTGGCCCTCTTTGCCAAACTTCTAATTGTTGCGCCATTCATATTTATTTTTAAAATTTTAGATCCGATTTAAAGAAATCATTACCTTAATTAAAACATTTTTATTCGGTTTGAGGCTCTTCTCCTTCCTTGGCTATTATCTTCTTTAATATTTCCAATTGCCAGATACGTTCGGCTTTAATCCGATTTAAATCTTTATGGAAGGCTAGGCCAATAGTTTTAATTGCGTAATCAGCGCATACCATAGCATGCTCCCTCATGTGCCCAACACCTACCGCCTGACCGGCTGTTCGAATGGCATTTTTCGTCACCTCTGTACTACATACCCTGGCAAGCTCATGAATTTTGAAACCAGCTTGTCTAACCTCGTGAACACTTGCTTTTCCAGCTTGCCAGCGTTTATTTATTTCAAACCCGATTTCAATAATGGATAAATCTATATTTTCATCCGTTACACAGGTTAATACATTTTTTGCACACTTAATGGC
>NZ_JBFTQI010001212.1:0-1065 GCF_056398925.1 Pedobacter sp. 01T416_2 | reverse complement strand
GTTTTATATTATTCGTTTCCATGGCGCTGTTTTTATTTTTAAACGATTACATTTTTTTAGATAACCGTTTTATTCCTTTCAAATAATTTAAGGCCTGAGATGAGGTATTACGCCTATATAAAGACCATATATTCTGAAAGCGCAATTGGATAACCAAAATATTCTGGTTAGGCGGAGACGTATGATTTTAATAAAACAAAATAGAAAACCGAACTGTTTTAAAAATCAATTGAAAACATATTTAAATAAATTAATTTCGCCAAAAATGAGAATACATAGGTTTTAAGAAAATTAAATAAAAATCTCAGTCATCATGGAAAAGAAAGTTAAGAAACCGCGCAATAGCGATATCGATAAGGCATTGGCCAAGGTAGCCAGCGTAAGTTTAAAAAACCCAAAGACGCAGGAGCCGCTTGCTGAAAAAGATGAGCTAAAAGAGGCAGAAGAAAGCTTACGAAAAAGGTTAGGTAAAAAATAGCTTCTCACTTTGAACAGCTTATAAAGCTACATCATTGCTATACATTACATTATGAGCTATGCAGTTATCAATGTGTTTCTTTAAACAATAACAATGGAATATGCGTATGATAGGCCAGTCTTTTAGTGAGACTTTGGTGAAACAGGCTTTCAAAAAAACTGTGATGCTTCGGAACGGCAATTATCAGTTGTAATCTGTTTTCGGCTGCGAACAAAGCAATACCATCTGCTATATGATGATGCCGAATTCGATGATAGGTTGTATTTTCTGTCCCAAAGTGGGCTCTTAGACTATTTTCTTCGATATTGAGTTCAGTGCTGTGTTCATCATCTCTTTCTACATTTAAGACAAATAACCTTGGCTGAATTGTACCTGCAAAGCTTTTAATTGCACCAATAGGTAAAGCACTTGTTGTTTCTTTTAAATCACAGGCCAAAAGAATCCTTTCAATTTTATGAAATCTTGCTCCTTCTGGAACAATTAATAAAGGTACTTTTATTGCTTTGGCTACATTAATGGTATTGCTACCTATTAAGGCCTGTTCTAATCTGCTTTTACCTTAAGGCCTGTTCTAATCTGCTTTTACC
>NZ_JBFTQI010001211.1:0-1068 GCF_056398925.1 Pedobacter sp. 01T416_2 | reverse complement strand
TGTTTATGCAGGATGTTCCAATCGCCATTACGCCAACGGTAAATAGATTGTTTGGTATCGCCAACAATCAGGTGATCGATCAGATCTTCGCTCGGCGTAGCCATCGCATTTGTTAAGAGCGATTTAAAACTTCCCCATTGGCTGGTGGAGGTATCCTGAAATTCGTCGAATAAGAAATTACGGTAGCGGTTACCCACTTTTTCCCAGATAAAAGAAGGGTTATCGCCTGCATCTTCGGTAATTCCGGAGATCAGTTTTTGTGCATCGCTAATGAGCAGATTGTCATTTTCTGCCCGGTACTCTTTCAATAATACGGCAATTTCCTGCATCAACCTTAAATAGTAAAGATTTTTATTAAAAGCGATGGCGAGGCTATAATTTGGTAAATGTGCTAAATAATGCGTTTTTAATTTCTGGAGGATCGGATTTACCGTATCGTAAGCCTCCGGAAAATTTGCATTTTTTTGAAACCACTCATCGGGTTCGTCGATTAAATTGAATAGTGGTTCTATCTTAGAAAAATCGCCTCTTGCAACCAGGATAATTTTAGCCAGCGGGCTACGCGATTTCCCTTTGAGATGTTCGGCTTCTACACCGATTACATTCAGGGCTTCATTCGCTTCGGTTGCCAGAGAAATCAGTTCCTCTTCAAAGGTCTTGATTTCTGTTTTGGTAACATCTATGTATTTTTTAAATAATTCGTCGACGTTTTCTAAACCAAGGGTGCTTACCGCATCTTCAAAGATCTGGAAACGTTCGGAAAATATTTCGCCAATTAAATTATAAAGTTCGAATTTATAGTTCCAGCTTTTATTGTCACTAATGCGTTCGATAGCCAGATCGATGATCCATTGTAAGAGCTGTTTATTATGGTCTAAAGCTTCGTCTAGTTTATTTACGAGATCATCCTTTACCTTGTCATAATTCATTTCTAAATTATAATCGGCATTTAGGCCAAGCTCGAAAGCAAAACCACGGATTACTTTTTGCACAAAACCATCAATCGTACTAGGCCAAGCTCGAAAGCAAAACCACGGATTACTTTTTGCACAAAACCATCAATCGTAC
>NZ_JBFTQI010001210.1:0-1069 GCF_056398925.1 Pedobacter sp. 01T416_2 | reverse complement strand
ATCCTGTTCGAGGCAAAATGCCAAGAATTAAAGACCCAATTTTTAAGAAAAAATCAAGATTTGTCTTAAGTATTCTGGCTGCACCCGATTTAACCAGTGTGCAGAAATCAGGCAAAAGTAGTTTAAGTGGTGGTTTTGGGGTAGAGGCTACGCTTTTCTTAACAAAGAAATTGAGTGTTACTACAGGGGCAGCTTATGCTAAGAAAATCTACGACTCAGATTTTAGCCAATACAACCCTAACAGCAATTATGTTTTTAAGGCAAACCCAGCAAATATTCATGCCAATTGCGATGTAATTGATATTCCTATTAATGTGAACTATAAGGTTTTTGATGGGCGTAGAAATTCGATTTCAGTAAGTACAGGTTTATCTAGTTATTTGATGTTGAAAGAGAAATACAGCTATTCTTATAATGGAGCTTATCAGGGCCCTCAAAGCTACGAAGTCAGAAACCAGAATCAGCATTATTTAGGTATAGCCAATGTTGGTATCGAGTTTCAGCACAAAATAAATAATAATTTAAGCATTAGCGCTAAACCATTTATGAAAATACCCTTAACCAATATTGGTTACGGAAATTCTAAATTATCATCAACAGGCGTGGCCGTTTCAGTAAATATGAATTTATTTGGCAGGAAGAATTAATTAAGATTAAAATAATACGTCTTGAATTTCTGAGGTTTTATCGAAAACACTTTTTGCAAATGGACAAAGCGGAAGAATTTTCATCTTGTTTTCTCTGGCATAATTTACGGCGGCAAGCACTAACTTTTTCCCTACACCTTTGCCAGCAAAATCTTGACTTACTTCGGTATGGTCAATAATGAATTTGCCAGGGCCAGCCCAAACATATGCCATAACGCCTGCTTGTAAGCCGTTCTCTAAGGCTTCGAACTGCCCTTTCTTTTCGTTGTTAATCTGTCGTATTTCCATCAGGGTTTATTTCTTGATCTTTGGATTTTGATCTGGCAAAGGCACAAAACCTGTTTCACCAGGAACGGGTTTAAAGCTTTGATCTAACCATTTTTGTTTGGCTTTTTCAATCAATTCTTTGTCAGAGGCAACAA
>NZ_JBFTQI010001209.1:0-1071 GCF_056398925.1 Pedobacter sp. 01T416_2 | reverse complement strand
GTGCTGATGTGTTTCTGCAACCAGTTTCTCATTTTTACTAATTTCTTTTTGAATATTTGCCACAGGTATAATGTGCATATCTGCCTTTTCTATTGTTCCCATGTAGCAAACGGCCTTGTTGTTTTTGCCGAGCAGGATGGTCATGGTACGTGATTCGGGATAGGGTACAATATCTACACCCTCATCTTTAACTGGTTTAGCAATATCTGCCGCATTTAAGCTACCCAATGAAGTGGTGAGCATAAAAAATGCAGTCAATAAAAACATCAGATCTACCATTGCGGTAAGATCTACCCTTGGGACTGGTTTTTTGGTTCTTCCTTTCGCAGCCTTGCCGCTTTGAGATTCGTTTAATGTTGCCATAATAATTTAGGTTTTTAATGATGATGACAAGCGCTATCAAATTGCATAAAAAAAGCGATTAAAAATTTAATCGCTTAAGAAAAAGTCGTCATTGCGAGGAGGAACGACGAAGCAATCTTACAACTGTGGGTTTATGGCTACCGTATTAAGATTGCTTCGTCGGCTGAAAAAGCCTTCTCGCAATGACGATCATATTAATATAATATTACTTCACTGCTTCAATTACACCGCAACCCACCCTTGGCCCTGAGTTACCAGTTGGTTGTGTAGTATAATCGTCGGTACCACCATGCACAATAATTCCGCGACCGATAATATTTTTAATATCGCCATCCTTAATGCTCCATCTATCGGTAGTAACCGAAAGCGTGGCATGGCCTTTATTATCTAACATGATGTTGCCAATGTCACCGCTGTGATAATTGGCAGATCCCCATTTGCCGTGAGCTTCTTTAGTTGGGTTCCAGTGGCCGTGTGTATTTTCACCCATATTGCCACAATCGCCATGTTCGTGAAAGTGGACCGCAACATTACTGTCTGCACGTGCAGCAAAATTCATCTCGATGTCCATCTTAATTTTTCCATCGCTTAATTCGTAAAACTTTGCCGTTCCAATGGTTTTTGTATTATCAGCTGTTTCGGTCAAAGTGGCCTGGGCAATTTCTTTGTCGGTTTTAGCACAAGCACTGATAAGTGCTACACCTGCAA
>NZ_JBFTQI010001208.1:0-1075 GCF_056398925.1 Pedobacter sp. 01T416_2 | reverse complement strand
GATCAGCTGCATCGAAATTTCCAACTGCCTGCGATTTGCAAAAGCAGCGCCAGTTTCTGGAACAATTACTTCGAAATAACGATCTACAAATTCAGCTGTTATCGGGTAATTTCCTTTTATAATTGATAAGAAAGGGTAAACTTCGATTTCTAAAAACTCGTTCAGTTTATTTTCTTCGTTTGATGAAGCAAAATCGCCGATGCGTTTAATCCAGTCTTTACAATTGAACAATAGTTTATCGGTAAGTTCTAAAGAAACATGCTTACGGATGGCTTTTAAAGTATCAATTAAACTATTTAACTGCACTTCCATATCATCTTTTAAAGCTTTATTTCGCTCTATTGTAGAATTACGGATATCAATTGCGCCAAACAGCGGATACATATGTTTAAAGGTGATCGTTTCGATTTCCTTTAATTTATGGTAACTGTTATTCTGCTGAAGAAAATGCCAAACAGCTTCGTTAAATTTCCATTGTACCGATGGTTGCAAGGCGGTAAACTTATCCATCAGCACTTCGTCCATTTTAGCATCAAATTCTTCGATACTGTATTGGAAAAGTTGACCGATTAAAGGCATTGCCGGGCGTAACCTCGATAAAAGTTTATCATCAACCACTACTTCCTCATTCGAATAAACCTCTAAAACGCCAGCCAACTGCGTATTGTAATATACAGGCAGTACTGAGTAAGAACAAACACCAGCGGCTTTTAAAACCCTTAAAAAAGGATCTTTATCAATCTGATCGTCATTAATAGCGCTTACAAAAATCGACCTTGGATTTTCTTTATACTTATCAACCAACGAATAAAAAACTTCTTCTTCGAGATTGGATGATTTTGCCGAATTAATCAGCATACTTTGTGAAAACTCCTGATTATCGAAAACGAGCTTATTGTTAACGGTTAAAAAAGGCATTAAACCAAATTCGAGTTTTCCGTTTCCGCTAAGCGTTTTTAAAGCGTGGATTACGTGTGTATAGGCTTCGGTTTGATAACTGTGATTAACAAGCGCATCGCGGATACCATCTATAGCATGTTGCAAGGTCACATCTGTTATTGAGATGATGCTGAAT
>NZ_JBFTQI010001207.1:0-1075 GCF_056398925.1 Pedobacter sp. 01T416_2 | reverse complement strand
GCTTTAAATGTTAGCCTTCGTTTGAAGGCCAATAAGAACATCAATTATGGTAAGATAAGTTTCAAGATCGGCAACCAGGTAGTGAAAACCTTCCAGGGGATTAACCTGGCAGAGAATACCATCAATACGATGAATTTTCTTCTTCCGGTTGAAGATTTAGCCAAAATTAAAACCAGCCAGAATAAATTAGAAGCTGTTTTTTCATCAGAAGCGAATGAATATTCAAAAGGACAGGTATTAATTCAGTATCCTCATTTGCCAACACTACAGTATTTTGTTCCGGCCACAACCTGGTTGATTAAAGGAGATACAAAGGTGCTGGCGAAAAAAGTTGGGTATATTGAAGGGGCTGGAGATCTGATCCCTGAGTTTTTAAGACAGGCAGGTTTGCAGGTTGATGTATTAACAGAAGCAGATATCCTGAACTCAGCAAAACTGGCAAGTTACGATGCCGTGGTAACAGGAGTAAGGGTAATCAATACCGAAAAAAGAATTAAAAACTGGCAAACTGCTTTGCGCGGTTACGTAGAAAACGGTGGAACCATTGTGATGCAGTACAATACCACCCAAGATATGGCGCTACAGGATTTTGGTGTTTATCCGTTTAGCATCAGTGGTAAAAGGGTGACCGAAGAAAATGCAGAAGTTAAATTTTTAAAACCTGAACATAAACTGTTAAACTACCCAAATAAAATTACTGCTGACGATTTTAAAGGATGGGTGCAGGAGCGCGGTGCTTATTTCCCTGATAAATGGGATGCTAAGTACGAACCGCTTTTCGAGATGCACGATACCGATGAAGAACCGCTTCAAGGATCGACCCTGTATGCAAAATATGGCAAAGGGAATTTTATTTATACACCATTAGCATTTTTCAGGCAATTGCCTGCCGGAAATGTTGGCGCAGCCAGATTGTTCTTTAACTTTTTATCGGCTGGGAAGTGATGAAAAATCAATTCAAAAACTGGAATACCTGGTATATTTTACTCGCTTTGGCGCTGGTATTTCAGATTGTATTTTATTACCTGTTTACTAAATTCTGGGCATGAGTAATATCGATTGGGCAGTACTGATA
>NZ_JBFTQI010001206.1:0-1076 GCF_056398925.1 Pedobacter sp. 01T416_2 | reverse complement strand
ATAAAAAACCCAAATCCATCAAATGAACTTGGGTTTTAAATATGTTACAAGCCTTTAGGCTTTGGTTTTTCTGCTTTAAGCTTAAACTAGGCTAATTGCTTGTTTAATTTTTCTGCTAATACTGATTTTGGAACAGCACCAACTTGTTTGTCAACAACCTGACCATCTTTAAAGTATAATAAAGCCGGGATGTTACGGATACCAAACTGCATTGAAATTTGAGGGTTGTTATCAACGTTTACTTTTCCAACTACCGCTTTTCCATCATATTCTTTAGCGATTTCTTCTACTACTGGACCAACCATGCGACAAGGGCCACACCATTCTGCCCAAAAATCTACTAATACGGGTTTATCTGATTTTAATACAAGCTCCTCGAAGTTTGCATCTGTGATTTCTAATGCCATAATTATTTTTTTTATGTTCAAATATATGTATTCAATTGTAATGCCAACCCATCTGTAGTGTCAATTTGACATTATTTTGAGGTAGAGGGCTTAAAGGTGAAAGGTATAAGGTTTAGGCGCTTTAACCTTCCACCTTAAACCTTAGGCCTTATACCTTAGTTTAACTTGTAATTTACAACATTAAGCCCGAGTAATTGTTCTAAAAACTTATTGTTTGGGTTTATTTTAAGATTTTTGGATGGCATATCCAACATAATCTCCTTTTCCCGATCAAAAATAGCGAAGTTAAGTTGGCAGTTTTGTTGCTCGGAGTTTGCCTTATTGTCTGCTAATATGGCTTCAATCTCGCGCATCAGCTGGTCGTTAACCCGCTCAATCGGCACCTGGATAGTTAAACTTTTAGCTAATTTATCTCTCAATTCAGACATTAAGTTAATTGCGGTGATTTTAAACTCCCAATCTCCAGCTTTACCGAAACGTTCACCAACCCTGCCTCTAATCTGCAAGAAATATCCTTCAGTTAAAAACGATTTAAATTTTAAAAAATCTTCTCCGAACAAGGCCATTTCACTTGCATCATCATAATCTTCAAAAACAAAAGTACCAAATGGCTTACCCGTTTTGGTAATCCGTTGTGATGCGGTTACCACAAGTCCGCCTACGCAGAGC
>NZ_JBFTQI010001205.1:0-1785 GCF_056398925.1 Pedobacter sp. 01T416_2 | reverse complement strand
AATTACCATTGGCTTTTTAACCAAACTCTGGATAAATTGTAAACCTGTAATACCAGGCATCTGGATATCGATAAAAATGAGGTCTATCGATTGTTCCTGCATAATTTTATTGGCAGCAAAAGCATCATCGCAACTGGCCACCAGTTCCAAAAATGGGATACGGCTGATGTTATCAGCCAGTAATTGCAGGGCTAAGGGCTCATCATCAATGGCTAAACATTTTATCATGCTGTTAATTTTAAAGTCAGGTAAACATTAAACCAGCCATCTTTTTTCTCAATTTCCAGTTGATGATTTTTACCGTATAGTAGGTTTAAGCGTCTGCTTACGTTCGAAAGACCAATGCCAGAGGCGGCATCTTTTACTTCATTCTCATCTTCGTTAAATTTATTTCGAACAGTAAACGTCAAAAGTTCGTCTTCTGTTTTTAAATCAACAAAAATCTGTGGTTTTTCAATCATTCCAACCCCATGTTTAAAGGCATTTTCGATAAATGGGATCAGTAACATGGGTTCTATTTCATCAAACTCACTTTCAATGTTAATGTTTGTTTCTATAACTACTTTTTTGCCGAAACGCTGTTTTTGCAGATCGATATAAGCCTGCAGGTATTCGGTTTCAGTTTTAATGGAGACCTTTTCTTCGTCGGTTTCATATAACATATATTGCATCAAACCGGATAATTTCATTACTGTTGGCTCCAATTCATTGCTTTTTAGTCTTACCAGTGCCACAATGTTGTTTAAAACATTAAAAATGAAGTGCGGACTGATCTGCGACCGTAAAAACGAAAGTTCGGTTTTCATGTTCTCCTGTTCGCGCTGCAAAGCTCTTTTTTCTTCACTGATCCGGTCTGAGATCATGGTAAAGGCGGTACTGGCGGCAATGGTTAATAAAAAAGTTGGTGTGTTAAACCAAAGGGTTCTGCCGAGGTTGAAATCAAAATTGGGTAGTAAAATTCTGAACAATATGGAGTGAATGGTAATCGCTAAAAGTAAACACCCGATAAATGATAAGTTTAAATAAAATATAGCAATCCAATAAAAGTAACTGATAAAATTTAAGCGCAGGAACTGATTTTCATCGTAACTGCTTATTGGGTGAGGAGGACGGCTTCGGTTAACATTAATAATATAGGGCAAAGTGATCAAAACCACCCATACCAGAATGTGCAGGGTAATTTTTATCCACTTTTTGGAGAAATTAATCGTCATTATTTTTTCTTTGGCGCTTTGCATCGCTAAGTTATTATTTATTATGTTTTTTTTAATGTGTTTCTTCATGCCGATCCGATAGCTATCTGATTTATTTCAAGGTAAATGCGAAATGTTTTAAGATCCCCGCCTGCGCGGGAATAACTATACTTTTGTTTGGATACTTAATACTACTCGTATCTTAATGCATCGATAGGATCTAAATTAGATGCTTTTTTGGCTGGATAATAGCCGAAGAAAACACCTGTAATGGCACATACAACAAAGGAAATAATAATTGAAGATTCAGCAATTAAAATTGGCCAGTTTAAGAAATAGGAGATGAGGTACGTTGAACTTACACCCAAAACTACTCCGATAATTCCGCCGGTAATGCTGATTAAAATGGCCTCTATTAAAAATTGCATCAAAACATCTTGTCCGCGGGCACCTATTGACATACGCAGACCGATTTCGCGGGTACGCTCGGTAACCGAAACATACATAATATTCATAATCCCAATTCCACCGATAAACAGTGAAATACCTGCAATAGCGGTTAAAAGAACTGTTAACATGCTACTGGTAGAAC
>NZ_JBFTQI010001204.1:0-1078 GCF_056398925.1 Pedobacter sp. 01T416_2 | reverse complement strand
GTTTCTTTCTTGAGGACCTTATCAACGGGAATTCAACGTTTCGAAAAATATCAGGCATCGAATGATGTAGTAGAGGGTAATTTCGCTTTCGAATTATCAGATACATTTGGTTTTCCGATCGATTTAACGGAATTAATGGCCCGAGAAAAGGGTTGGAGCGTTGATCTAGTTGGATACGAACAGGCTTTGAAAAAGCAAAAAGACGATAGTCGTGCCGCAACAGCCATTGATACTGGCGATTGGATTGTGGTAAACACAGAAGAGCAGAGCGAATTTGTAGGTTACGATGACTTAGAAATCGAAACCGAGATCTTAAAATATCGTAAAGTAAAAGCTAAGGGTAAAGAACAGTTCCAAATTGTTTTACGTCAAACACCTTTTTATGCTGAAAGCGGTGGTCAGGTGGGAGACACAGGCCGTTTAGAAGACCACAGTCGGCAGTTTTGGGTAGACATTACCGATACCAAAAAAGAAAATGGCTTAACTGTTCATTTTACCGATATCTTACCGGATAATTTAGAAGGTAAATTTTGGGCTGTTGTAGATGAAGATAAACGTGTTTTAACTGAAGATAATCACTCTGCCACACACTTACTGCATGCGGCATTAAAACAAGTTTTAGGCAAACATGTTAACCAGAAAGGCTCTCTGGTGAATGCAGACTACTTACGTTTCGATTTTTCCCACTTTGCTAAAGTTACTGACGAGGAATTAGCACAGATTGAGGTAATTGTAAATCAGAAAATCCGCCAGAACATTAAGTTAAAGGAACAACGCAACGTTCCTTATCAAGATGCCATTGAAAGTGGCGTAACGGCTTTATTTGGCGAAAAATATGGCGATTTTGTACGTATGATTACTTTTGACGACCATTTCTCTAAAGAACTTTGCGGTGGTACACATGTAAAGGCAACAGGACAGATCGGTTCATTCAAAATTGTTTCCGAAAGTGCTGTAGCAGCTGGGGTTCGTCGCATTGAGGCCATCACCGCTGATAAAGCTGAACAATACTTTTTAGATCAAAGAAAGGAACTTGGTTATTTAAAAGCATTACTAATTTAAAAGCATTACTAAATGG
>NZ_JBFTQI010001203.1:0-1085 GCF_056398925.1 Pedobacter sp. 01T416_2 | reverse complement strand
CAATGGGACGGTGCAGATTTTGGGGTAATTTTCTCTACAATGGGCATTGCATCGCTATTTATGCCAACCATAACAGGCATTCTTGCAGATAAATGGATCAATGCAGAAAAGTTATATGCTATTTTACATATCCTTTACGCAGCCACCATGTTCTATCTGCCTCAAGTAGAAGATCCGCACACTTTCTTTTGGGTTATATTGGTGTCTATGTGTTTTTATATGCCAACCATTGCATTAAGTAACTCAATTAGCTACACAACATTAAAAAACGGCAACTTCGATGTTGTAAAAAACTTTCCGCCCATCCGTGTTTGGGGAACAGTTGGTTTTATTGCCGCCATGTGGCTTACCAATTTAACCGGGAATAAAGCAAGTGCAAATCAATTTTACATTGCTGGTATAAGTGCCTTATTTTTAGGCATATACTCTTTCACTTTACCTGCCTGTAAACCTTTAAATTTAATTAGTGAGAAAAAAACATTCGCACAGAAACTAGGGTTAGAATCATTCAAGCTGTTTGCTGATTATAAAATGGCCTTGTTTTTCATCTTCTCTATGTTTTTAGGGGCTGCATTGCAATTAACCAATGCTTATGGTGATGTTTTTCTGGATGAATTTAAATTATTCCCTGTATTTGCAGAATCTTTTGTAATCCGCTATTCCACGATCATTTTATCCATCTCTCAAATATCAGAAACACTGTTTATTCTTGCTATTCCATTCTTTTTGAAAAGATTTGGGATTAAATGGGTAATTGCAATTGCCATGTTTGCCTGGGTATTACGTTTCGGGTTATTTGCCTTTGGCGATCCTTCTACTAATTTATGGATGATCATTACTTCTTGTATTGTATACGGTATGGCATTCGATTTCTTTAATATTTCCGGATCACTGTTCGTAGAAACATCAACCACACCAAAAACACGTTCATCTGCTCAAGGTTTATTTATGATGATGACTAACGGTTTTGGAGCTGTGTTTGGAAGTTTAGTGTCAGGTTGGATGATCAATAAATATTTTACTACCTATTATAGCAGTATTGATTCATTATCTAAATATGTAAAGAGCGAAGCAGACAATAAACA
>NZ_JBFTQI010001202.1:0-1087 GCF_056398925.1 Pedobacter sp. 01T416_2 | reverse complement strand
GTATGAGGATTGTCTGCAAAGAAAACCTACAGCGTTTACTATAAATTTCTGCATATTGGGTTTCATTTTCTTGTTTTGAAAGGATGAAAAATCCTAAATCTGAAAAATGTTTTATTGAAAACATATATTGGCGAGGTTTAAACAAATATATTAATTATTTAAACTTACAAATCCAATAAATCGTTTTAGAAGAATATGAAAGCAAAAGGTTACCATGCTAAATAACTTAAGCTACTATTTAGCCAGGGCTTGAATCTGTTTTAAGTGTTTTTTCAATACTGATAAATATTTATTGGCATATGTTTTAACCTCAAGATCAGCAGACCGTGATGCTTTTTCAAATAAAGAAACCGCATTTTGATGATCTGTAACCATCATCTGGACATAAGCTTTATCAAATGAAGCCCCGTTTAAATTATTTAATTTTTCAATCGCATTCGTCACGTCAGCTTCGGTAGCACCATTCGCGATTTTTTTCGCCAGACCGGTATTGCCTGCCTCACCTCCGGCATTTTTGGTTCTTGAGGTATCTTTCATGTTTTCAGGTGATGAATCTACCCTGCCATCTGGTCGTAGTTCACCTTCTGGCCTACTCATTGGCAAATTTACTTTCTTAAGTTTCGCCAAGGATCTTAATTCTTCATTGGCCTTGGTATGATTGTCAACCATCATCTGGCCAAATGCCTTTATCTTTTGATCTGTTGCTTTCTCTGCCGCAAGTTTCCCGGTTGATACCTCTTTCATTCCGGCAATAGCCGCCTGTTGCAAAAATTGTGTGGTGGTTAAACTATCTTGTTGATTAATATAATCAAATGATCCTGCATAATGCCAGTCTGCTTTTGCAACAGCATTAAATGAAGTAGCTGAAATAATCATTCCCACTACTGCTATTTTCCTGGTATCGAAATGGTTTTTCATGGTTAAGTAATTAAGGTAAATGCATTTATAAAACCCCGTTAACATTTAAAAAGTTTGAGCAAATCATATCCATGTTTTAAAAACCTTACAACACCAGTGGTTTAAGATTTTAAATTTTCTCTAAACTTAATCTGATCAGAATCTGTTCTACTATAAAAGACTTTTACTA
>NZ_JBFTQI010001201.1:0-1087 GCF_056398925.1 Pedobacter sp. 01T416_2 | reverse complement strand
GTTTTGGAGAACGTGGAGACTTAAACAAAGCGCTTCAGAATACTTCAGTTAACGATTTTAAAATCCTGCTATCTCACGATCCTTCGCATTGGGATGCACAGGTAAAAAATTATCCTTCAAAAATCCAACTTTCATTGGCTGGACATACACACGGTATGCAGTTTGGTATCGAAGCTTTTGGCATCAAATGGAGTCCGGTGAAATATCGTTATAAACATTGGGCGGGTATTAAAACCGAAAATGGAAGATACCTTAATGTAAACAGAGGCTTCGGTTTTCTTGGTTTTTCAGGCAGGATTGGGATCTGGCCGGAGATTACAGTGATAGAGTTGAAGAGGAAGTAAACAACAAATGCCCCGAATTGGGGCATTTGTTGTTTATAGCAGTATCGTCATTGCGAGAAGGCTTTTTCAGCCGACGAAGCAATCTTAATGCGCTCGCTAATAGCGATAGTTGTAAGATTGCTTTGTCGTTCCTCCTCGCAATGACGATTTAGCTTAAAAACTAGTAATTAAGCGTATACGTTAAATTATACGTACGGCCGCGGCCTGCATAATAAAAAGTTTCTGGTTTTGCCAAAGCTTGATACATCAATACCGAACGTTGGCTCCAAACTGTTTGGTAATTTTTGTTCAACAGGTTTTGTACACCAAATGATAAACTTCCAGTAAATAATTTCACCGAACCCAATAAATCAACAGTAGTGAAACCTTTTAACTCATTTTGCACCACAACATTTCCAACTGTAGCATAACCTTTCGAATCAAAGTAGTGGAAAGCCTGCGCCTTTATTCCAAAAACTTTTCCGTTATAACCCAGATAACCCGCAACTTTTGATGGACTTGCAACTGTTACATCCTGTAATGACCAGGTGCCATCAACATTTTGTTTCTGTGTTTTAATATACATACCATTTACACCAGCTTCGAAACCATTTTTCAGGTTTAATGATAATGAACCTTCAACACCTAAATTCCTAACATTTTCATCAAAAACTTCGATGTTGAATGTACTATTGGTTTTTACATTTTTATCAGATAAGGCATAAAAACCAGCTACCTGTGCATTAAATACACCTGAGCGGTAA
>NZ_JBFTQI010001200.1:0-1091 GCF_056398925.1 Pedobacter sp. 01T416_2 | reverse complement strand
ACTTAAACCAGCCTGTGCTAACAACCATTTTGGAATTAACGGCACCTGAACAACAGGCGAATTAAAAGTTTTGCCGCTTAGGAAGCAGATTTTGTATAAAAAATCGAAGTTTTGGAAAGGATTGTATAAGCCGGTATTCATCACTGCAATATTAGCCATTATATTTTTAGGGCTTTGCAACGATATTTTATTTTAACGCAGGGATTACAACCACCTCACCCTGTTAGCGGGCTTGCTTGAGCACTATCTCAGGATAGAGGTATATCATAAATATAGATTTGTCATCCTGAGCTTGTCGAAGGACCTGCATAAATACGCTTTAAAGTGTTTCGACAGGCTCAACATGACAGCATCTGAGGTAAATCGCCTTACGATACTACCTCAACAAAAGACATTGCTATACTACATCCATAAACAGGGCGGTTAAGTCCTAGTAATTATTATAATAATAACTGATATCATCAACCAGCTGGTTGTAAATGGGTTTGGTAAATTCTAAAAACAAAGCACTGGGTGGTGGAGGCAGTTGCTCCCTCCTTCGGGTAATGGCCAATTGTTGTTTACTGAGCGCCCTATCATCACCTTTATAGGTTGCCCAATTATCTCTCCATACATAAGTTCCAGGGAATTTCTGCTGGCGTACCAGTTTTTTTGTGCTCCAATCGGTAATGCTCATATCCAATAATCCCGACGAAGAGATGTTCTTTTCGAAAATACTTAAGGTGGCTTTAACCGTGCCGTAAATTGGTTTTTTCTCACGGGTTTCGCCAATTACCACACTGTCGCGTTTCAACTTTTCTACCCTTTCTTTTACATAGGTTTGGCCTACCACAAAATCATCAAAGTTTAAACTCAATACCTGATCGGGAACAATTTTTTGATCTGTTGCCTGGGCCTCGCCATAAAATATCACAAACTTATTTCTCGAGTAATTTCCAATAAACTGATCGATCTGCTGTTGAAAATAATCAGCGCTTAATTTGTACATGCCGCTGTTTACAATAATCGGCTGTACCACAACCCTGGTTACCGCTGCCCAATAAGCATCCTCCATTTTGGCTTTGGCATCTTTATAATTTGGCTGAAGATTC
>NZ_JBFTQI010001199.1:0-1092 GCF_056398925.1 Pedobacter sp. 01T416_2 | reverse complement strand
CTGCTAACCAATCATCAGAAATATAAATGGGTTGCAGATCTGGATCTGAAAAATATCGATAATCATTCGCCTCCTCTTTAGTACGCATCGGTGATGTAGTGCCTTTATCAGCATCAAAATTCAATGTGCTCTGAATAATTCTTCCCCCATTGCTAATCACTTCTACCTGACGGCCAAATTCGAAATCCATCGCTCTACGTACATTACGCATCGAGTTTAGGTTTTTTACTTCACAACGTGTTCCAAATTCGGTAGTGCCCTGTGGCCGTATAGAAATATTGGCATCGCAACGCAAACTACCTTCTTCCATATTGCCATCGCTTACATTTAAATGCCTCACCAGTTTCCTGATTTCGCTTAATAAAACAGATGCTTCTTCCGAACTGCGGATATCGGGTTCGGTTACAATCTCAATTAAAGGTACCCCCGCACGGTTCAAATCAACCAACGAATAGTTATCATCCTGATCATGGATACTTTTTCCGGCATCTTCTTCCAGGTGAATGCGATTGATTCCGATTTTCTTCATAGAGCCATTAGCCAGTTGCAGCTCCAGAAAACCATTAACGCAGATCGGTTGGTTATCCTGGGTAATCTGATAACCTTTTGGCAAGTCGGCGTAGAAATAGTTTTTCCTATCAAAATGGTTGATCTGGTTAATGGTACAGTTTAAAGCCAGACCGATACGGATGGCTTTTGCTACTACTTCTTTATTTAACTTCGGTAAGGCTCCAGGCAATGCCAGTGAAACCGTAGATATATTTTGATTGGGTAAAGCCCCGAAAGATGCACTATCAGCAGAAAATATTTTAGTGTTGGTGTTTAACTGAACGTGGATTTCTAGTCCTGAAACGAGTTCGTAATTGTTTTCGGATGTTCCTAAACTCATATTAAAATGATCCCTTTAAATGTATTATGGAGGCAAATATAGTTAAAGAATGTTAAATGAAATTGCTTTAATTAAACTACCGTGTACAGCTATTGTCTATCTCAGCAAACACACAAAAGAAACCTTTAATTAAAAAACATTATGAAAAAGTTAGTTTTATTTGCTGCAGTTCTGATGGTTTCATTATTCAGCATAAACAATGC
>NZ_JBFTQI010001198.1:0-1092 GCF_056398925.1 Pedobacter sp. 01T416_2 | reverse complement strand
ATTTAAAACAGGTGCTCATATTGGTTACTGCTTTAACCATTGTCCATTCCTTTACCTTACTTTTAAGCGTATTGGATATTATCCGGTTTGATAGTAAATGGGTAGAATTTTTAATTCCCTGTACCATTGTAATTACCGCAATCAGCAATTTGTTTAGAAAGAATTTTTCCTTAAAATCAATTAAGATCAATTATTTTTTGGCACTTGGTTTTGGTCTTATTCATGGAATGGGCTTTGCAAACTCCATCCGGATAATGCTGGCCAAAGATCAGAATATTGGCTGGGGCCTATTTGGGTTCAATGTAGGCTTGGAAGCCGGCCAGGTTTTTATGGTAATCATCATTCTTTTAATTACCTTTTTAATTTTTAATTATACCCGCATAAAGCGTATGAACTGGGTTTTATTTATATCAGCAGCCGTATTTAGCCTGGCTTTAAAAATGGCTTTAGAACGAATTCCTTTTTAATAAACCATATCATGAATAAACTATTTCCTTTAACCGGCCTGCTATTCTTTTCTGGTAGCCTGRCTATGGCCCAAAATACTCAGAATAACCCAGGGAGTAACCATGGGAATAAGTTTGAGCAGTTGGGCACCATTTTACCAACACCTAATGAACAACGTACAGCGAGCGGAGCGCCTGGTGTTAAATACTGGCAGCAACGTGCCGATTATAACATCAAATGCGAGCTGGATGAAAAAAATCTGTTGTTAACCGGATCTGAAACGATCACTTACACCAATAATTCTCCTGATCCATTAACTTATATCTGGTTGCAGCTTGATGAAAACGAGCATAGCACGGATCGCAATGCGAATTACCAGGATGCGACTAAAATGCCTGCTACCGGAACCACTAAAAATTTAGATCAGTTAAGTGTAACAGGAAATAATGGTTTTGGTATAAATATTACCAAATTAACCGATGCAGCCGGTAAAAACTTACCCTATACGGTTAACAAAACCATGATGAGGGTAGATTTGCCTGTAGCGCTGAGAAGTGGGCAAAAATTTATCTTTAATATCGATTGGAACTATAAAATTTCTGATCGGATGAGTGTTGGTGGCCGTGGAGGGTATGAGTTTTTCCC
>NZ_JBFTQI010001197.1:0-1094 GCF_056398925.1 Pedobacter sp. 01T416_2 | reverse complement strand
CTATTTGTGCTCTAAATTCAGGCGTATTCACTTTGGCAGCCATATCTTCGCCCATTTTTTTCCATTTGGCCTGTGCTTCTGGCGAACCAAATTCTTTAGCCATATCTTCACCCATTTTTTTCCATTTTGCCTGGGCTTCAGGAGAATTCATTTTCTTTTGCATTTCCTCTCCAAATTTTTTCCATTTGGCTTGTGCTTCTGGTGTGTTGTATTGTTTGGCAATATCTTCTCCAAATTTTTTCCATTTAGCTTGTGCTTCTGGTGAATTATACTCTTTATGTATTTTTGCAAGCAATAGCGAATCGCTGAACTTAAATTTGAAATTACTGTCGGTATGCAGTCTGTAGATATTTTTCCCTGCAAAAAGCTCATCCCTGTAAAAATCTTTTCTCAGGCTATCAGGCATTTCTTTTACCGAGTTATATTCGGTTTTTTTACCATCCGCATCAATGGTTACAATTTTAATTTTACGTTTTTTCGTAGTATCAGAGCAAACATTGGTTTCCGCATCACAGTTGTTAATCAGACTCAAAACCTCAATTTTAGGCGTTTTTTTATTTTCTTTTTTCTTTTCTGTTGGATTGATCCAGGCAATAGAAAACAAGCAGGCTACTCCTAAAGTTAAGGCTGCCATTTGTTGTTTGGCGTTTAAATAATTTGTTTTCATGTTGGTTATTCTTTTTATGCGTTGATATAAATTCTGGGTCTTGCCTGTTGCTGCTAGTGCATAAGCCGGACTGTTTTTATCTTTTAATAATTCGAGTTTGAGTAGGGCATGGGCATAATTCAGCGGTTTTCCGGTAATTTTTAATACCAGATCATCACAGGCATGCTCGCGCTCAATGTGTATAAATCTACCTGCCATCCAAACAAATGGATTATAGAATAATAAGGTTTCTATGGCTGTTTTAATCAGATTCAATAAGAAATCGTTTCTTCTGATGTGTGATAACTCATGGATTAATATTGCTTCTACCTGATCGTTGTCTAATTGGTTTACCAAGGCCAATGGAAATAATACTACGGGTTTTAAATAACCGATAACCAAAGGCACATTCACAATAGAAGACAAATGGAACTGGATAGCTTTATTG
>NZ_JBFTQI010001196.1:0-1098 GCF_056398925.1 Pedobacter sp. 01T416_2 | reverse complement strand
TTTCTAGGTTTTCGCCAGCTTTTTTAAATGCTTTAAAAGCCGAAATCTTACTGTCGCGGTTTACAGAAATATCGATGGTTTTAAAAAAAATGCCTAATACGGGATTATTCAACAATTCGTCCTTTCCCATAAAATGGAATTTACCATGCCCCATGATACAGAAAATCATAATATCCAGGTTAGAGGTGTGGTTTGCGCAATAGATGTAAGTTTGTTTGGGATTTAGCTTTTCTTCATATTGATAACAAAAAAAAACACCTGAAAACAAACTGCACAAAAAACTGTTGGCTTTTCTGAAAAAATTGAGCGTACTGTAGTACTTCTCATTACGTGAGGTAATGTAATATATTGGATAGAACAGAGCGAAAAAAAACAGTATCCAGAATAGAAACCATATCCGGTGTACTTGTCTTAGAAGATAAATCATAGATAACCAAAAATATAAAATAGTTTGATATTTCAAACAACTGATTGCATTGGGCTAAGATTATGGTTGTATTATACCAAGCACTGGCGAAACCCGTTCTAAAGATCTCTCCGCTACATTACACTCCGATCGAGATGACGAAAAAAATAGTGAGATGACGAAAGGTACTTCTCCACGGTTCCGTCCCCGCAAAAACCGCTGTTGGTAAACCTTATTGAAGTGTAAAGCCCGGAGCACAGCGAGGACTTGCAACGGAAAGAAGGACTGTAGCTCCCGATGAAATACCGGCTTTCATTTTCAAATTATGGTTATATTGCTCGCTGTGGTTGTTGCGGCACCAGCGCTAGGAAAAGATCTCTCCGCTACGTTACACTCCGATCGAGATGACGAAAAAAATAGTGAGAGATAACGATCGAAAAGGTACTTCTCCGCAGTTCCGTCCTTGCAAAAATCACTGTCAATAAACCTTATTGAAGTGTAAAGCCCAGAGCGCAGCAAGGAATATAACGGAAAGAAGGACTACAGCCTCCGATGAAATACCTGCTTTCATCTTCAAATTATGAGGATGCAGCTTTTTGGTCGATGAGAGGTCAACCACTAGGAAAATAAAAATTTCAGCTTATAGATCTCTCCGCTTCGGTAGAGATGACGAAAAAAATAGTGAGAGATAA
>NZ_JBFTQI010001195.1:0-1099 GCF_056398925.1 Pedobacter sp. 01T416_2 | reverse complement strand
GTAAACGGGTATAGGCTGCTTCGGATTAATTAGGGTAGTGTAAGATTCAACTATTTCATTGCCATCATGGATGTTAATGGCAACCTCGGTAATACCATTTGCTGAGGCATGACCACCAGTGGTTTCGATATCTACAACTGCGTATAACATTAAATTAATTTGAAATACAAATCTATGCTAAAATAATTAGTATGAAAATAATTTTGATTATTTCTTTAGCATAAAAAAAACGGTTATGTATTTAACGTAACCGCTCTGGTATTTTGTATGTAAATATTTAAAGTTTACTTAGTAGCTTGCTTAAATTAGGTTTGATGCCAATAGAAATCGGTACAGTGTTAAAAGCCCTGTTCTGGATTTTACTAAAGCCATACATGTAACTGGCCTCTACAAATAAATTGGCACCTCCAATATTATATTCAATACCGGCCCCACCTTCGGCAATACCCAAACCATTCGATTTATTATCTTGGGTAACCTGCAGGGTTGTGGTATTAACGCTAGCCTGAGGCGTAAGAATAAAACCGCCACCAGCACCTGCAAAACCATAAAAAGCCCATTTGTTTACAATTTTACGGTACCCTAAAGCAACATTTAGCAAGTAGGTGGTTGCCCTGCCTTTTTGTAAAGTATAGGTGTAGCCCGCATCTGGCGTTATCTGGTTAAAAGTAAAAGCATGTAAACTTGCTTTAGGGTATAAGAACAAACCACCTTTACCCAAACCCAAGTTTAAACCTAAAGATGTTGAAAATTTTGGTTTAAAATAATCCGAAGTTTCGCCCATTGGGAATGCAAAGCCAATTCCACTCATAGAATAGAGTTTATCTGGTCTGCTTTGTGCTTTTACTTTGATTGATAATGCTGCACATAACAACAGAAGAGATAGTAGTAATTTTAATTTCATATCTGATTTTTTAATTTTCGGTTAAAGCACTTACTTTTTGGAGCAAATCTGCCATGTTAAAGGGTTTTTCTAAATAATCGTCGGGATGGTATTGTTGCGATGTGATATAGTTTTCATCGTACCTCGCCGATGCCATAATAATAGGGATGCGCGCTGTTTCAGGATTTAACCTTAACTCTTTAAACACAGCACGCC
>NZ_JBFTQI010001194.1:0-1102 GCF_056398925.1 Pedobacter sp. 01T416_2 | reverse complement strand
CCTTATAACCAACCAAGCCAGATTTTTAGTCTGTCACATTTTTTATATCGTTCATCACATTTATCTGTACCATAAAAACGTAGCACCTAATTTTAGCTTGCTTATTTAAAATATACATGAAGAAACTCTTACTTTCAATCGCCTTTACCTTAGCTATTTTTAATTTATTTGCACAAAAAAACGGAAGCATTACCGGAATTTTAGCCGATAGCGCCAATCACAAAACCACCTTAAATTACTCAACGGTTTCAGTATATAAAGTTGGCGATAGTATATTGAGCACTTATAAATTATCGGACGACAAAGGCGTTTTTAAAATCAATGGTTTAACCATAGGCGTAAAATACCGTTTAGTGGTAACCGCATGGCAGTATGGAACATACCGGAAAGAGGTTGAACTAACTGCAGCCAATCCCGCATTAAATTTGGGTATCCTCTATCTTTCCGTTAAGGCAAATGACCTAAACGAGGTTGTAATTTCGGGAGAAAGGCCACCAGTAATTGTACGTAAAGACACTATTGAATTTAATGCAGAATCCTTTAAAACCCTGCCATCAGCGGTGGTAGAAGATCTGTTAAAAAAGCTTCCAGGCGTTGCTATTGCAGCCGATGGATCTATACAGGTTAACGGTAAAACAGTTAGTAAAATTTTAGTAGACGGAAAAGAGTTTTTTGGTGGCGACCAGCAGATTGCGACCAAAAATTTACCCGCTAATATCATAGATAAGGTACAAGTGGTTGATGATAAACAGGCCAAAAGACGTGATCCGGATTTAACTGCAGCAGAAATCCCGCAGATTATCAATTTAAAGTTAAAAAAAGCGATTAAAAAAGGAGCTTTCGGCAAATTGTATGCTGGTGGAGGCCTAAAAGACCTTTACCAGGCCGGTGGATTAATGAATTTCTTTAGAGATACTACACAGGTAAGTATATTGGCTTATGGCAACAATATCAATCAGCCAGGCTTTAACCCCAATGATGTGCAACGGATAGGCGGATTTAACAGAAGCGGTGTAAACTCCATGATGATGACCTCAGGAGGTTATTTCGAGTTCAACGGTATTAATTTTGGCGGAAGTTATAATGGTGTTCAGGCTTCATC
>NZ_JBFTQI010001193.1:0-1114 GCF_056398925.1 Pedobacter sp. 01T416_2 | reverse complement strand
GAATTGACGATATGTATTGGACATTAGAATTAGCATCGCACTTGGAAGACGCACCATGGCCTGCAACTAAAGACGAATTAATTGATTATGGTATCCGCTCTGGTGCCCCAGTAGAAGTAATTGAAAACTTACAGGCATTAGAAGATGATGGCGAACCTTATGAAACCATTGAGGAAATTTGGCCAGATTACCCAACTAAAGAAGATTTCTTCTTTAACGAGGACGAATACTAAACATTAGAAACTATAAAAAACCTTCCAGCTAAACTGGGAGGTTTTTTTTATGCTTTCATTTCCCATACTATTCGTCATACCGATAAAATAATTACATTTTTTAAACAAAAGTGAAAAGCCAAGTGTTAATACACCAATAATATAACATTGCTAAAAAATTAACACTATGGGAAATTTATTGTATTTAGTCGCAGTAGTATTGGTAATACTCTGGGTGATCGGATTTATATTTCACGGCTTCGGAGACGTTGGCGGTATAATCCACGTTTTATTGGTAATCGCAGTTATTGCAATTCTGCTTAAAGTAATTGGACGGGCAGCGTAAAAAAAATATATCGCACCGATATTCATTGGTTTAGAAGTAGGGGACGCTTTGAAATGGATGGATTAAAAAAGGAGTTTCATTTTTGAAACTCCTTTTTATATTTTTAATTTTTTAACAACAATTCGGCAAGTTCAAGATCAATAGGATAGGTAATTTTAATATTTCCTCTTTCTCCTTCGATGATATTAATCTCATAACCAATAGATTCTACCACGCTTGCGTCATCTGTAAAATGAGCGTCGAACTCTTGGTTGTAAGCTTCTTTAAGAATGCTAAGGCTAAAAGTTTGTGGCGTTTGTACTAAATAGATCTCATCGCGTTTTAATGCCGCTGTTTTATCGTCTCTAAGCAAGCGTACGCTATCGCTTGATTGTACGGCTGCAATAACGTTTCCCTGTAGCTCAGCTTCATTAAAACAGTTGTCGATAAGAGATTTGGAAACGAGCGGACGAACGGCATCGTGAATGGCAACATAACTTTCTTCTTCGATAGCATGGATTGCATTTTTCACAGAGTGAAAACGCTCCGTGCCGCCATCGATAACCTGGTGTGGTAC
>NZ_JBFTQI010001192.1:0-1115 GCF_056398925.1 Pedobacter sp. 01T416_2 | reverse complement strand
AAGTAAGGCTGCTGCTTACCACGAGTAACAACAGCAAGAATAGCTTTTTCATCGTTTTAAATTTAGATATGAATAATGGGGTTTTACTATTTTAAAGTAACCGTGCCCAACAATGTGTTTTGCCCTAAAGCCACTTTAACAGCAGTAATGGTACTATCTCTATAACCAACAACCGGAGCAAATTTAACTGAGTAGATACCAGATGATAAGCCACCAACTGTAAATTTACCAGTTAAAGGATCGGCAACGGTACCCACTGTATCTGTACCAGCAATAACCAATACTTCTGGATGGCTTGCCAAAGGCAAAACCGTTCCTGAAATTAATCCGGTAGTTGCTGCCGCAATTCCGCGTACCACTGGTTTTAATAAATATTTTCCATTTCCGGTGCTTACGATAGATTTCGCCGCATCAAAGTCTAATAGTAATGTATAAGCAGCACCTTCAACCAATTCAGGATTAGCGGTTAATTTTACTTTCCAGCCAGAAGATTGTGCACTTGGTGTTTTAAGTTCCTGCTGAACCCCATTTACTACAATTGTATTTCCGGTTTCGTTAAGTACCAGTCTGATTTCGGTAATTTCACCTGAAGGCATTTCACCTGAAGCAACCAAAATATCAGGGTTACTGGTGCCGATCCTAAAATCAAGAATATCGAATATACCTGCACTAGCTGCAAATACATAAGGTTTATCGCCCGATACCAGTACAATCTCTTTTACACTTAAATTAATCTTATCGAAGTTACCCGGAGCATCGGTCATTTTAATCTGAACTTTAGTTGTTCCCTGGCTTGATTCATTTTTTTTACATCCATAAAAGGCAATCATCCCGATTACGAGGAAGACGGCTAAAATGGTATTTACAAAATTTGTTTTCATAACTGTAGATTTTATTTAAAGTTTTACGCTTCAAAGTTGAGAGCCGAAGATGAAACCAACATGAAATTTAAAATTTATTTTTTTCATCTTAATTTCATGTTGCCGTTCTACTTTTGAAATGTGAGCGCACCATGTATGGTGGTTTTTAGGTAGGGTTTACCTCTTAGGGGGTAAACTTTTTTTATATTTATAAAATGATCCGATTCGCCGTTATTTTTTGCCTGGCAATTGCCC
>NZ_JBFTQI010001191.1:0-1125 GCF_056398925.1 Pedobacter sp. 01T416_2 | reverse complement strand
ACCTTAGCCCTTACCATTCCCATACGTTCAACCATAGCGAATACAGGCTTTTTATTCAAAGCACCTCTACCAACCTCCACACCATTCTTTTTACCTGTCGATACATACGTTTCATCTATTTCAACGTGTCCTTTGAGTTTAGGAGGATTAGGGTATTCAGACATCAATTTTCTTATCTGTGTAGTCATTTTATGCGCTGTCTTATACGTTACACCTATTGCACGCTGTACTTCTTTAGAAGCAACGCCATTACGTGTTGTAGTCATTAAATACATGACATAAAACCAATAGTTTAAAGGTGTTCTTGTTCTCTCGAATGGAGTTTTAGCACATGGGTATATTTGATGATAACATAGCCTACATTGATAAGATCTACGTGTTACTACACGCCTAAATTCTGTTTCCTTACCGCATGATTCACATGTACGGTTCTTATCCCCAAATCGCAGTTTAAAGACCTTATCTAAGCATGCGGCATCATTTGGGTAATCTTTCAGAAATTCAGCTAATGTATATTTCATGGCGGTAAGTTTGTAATTGTCAAATATTATTTCTTACCTTTGAAGTAAGAAAAAAGGAAACGGTGTGGATTTTAACCACATCTGTAGCTTCAAAGGCTACCGTACTAAGTGTTATACTAGCCGTTATTCCCTCTTATGTTTTCTTAAATCCCGATTTATTTTAAGTATTGCAACCACTCTTCTAAATCGGGATTTTTTTATTCTTTTTATATTGGTTTATAGCTTTCTTTTAATTCTTCCCCATCAAACCATTCTGTCAATGCGTAATATACCGTATGATTTGAACCTGTAGGATTATAAATATCCACCTTATCAGCACGCTTCAATTTATCTATTGGGGTGTTAAGTCCTTTATCAAAATCCCTGTCAAACTCCCTTATAGCGCTTTCTATTTCACCTATTTTAGATGCTTTACCAATATACTTTAGTCCAAACAAGACCTGCTCCATAGCAGAAGCATTTTTGTCAAATACCAATTTATGCACTTCAACGTTTTCTTGTTTGATGCTTTGGGCAACTATGTCCTTAAGATTTGATATAGTTGTATAGTGCTTCTTTGCATCTGGATGTAGATTAAAAAGCAATTCTTCTAAATCTTTAATAG
>NZ_JBFTQI010001190.1:0-1129 GCF_056398925.1 Pedobacter sp. 01T416_2 | reverse complement strand
AACTTACACCATGATTTATGAACAACCTGTGGTCTACGAATTTCAGAATTTAAAGGTTCCTACCGTTGTGTTCATTGGTAAGGAAGATAAAACCATCGTCGGCAAAGGCCTGCTTACGCCAGATCAACAGGCTTTACACGGGCAATATAAACTTTTAGGGAAGCAGACTGCAGCCAAAATTATCGGCGCTAAAATTATCGAATTTGATGCCTGCGGACATATTCCGCATATCGAAATTCCGACGGAATTTCTGGTGGCTTTGACAGGTAGTTTGTAGTTTTCTATAAGACCTCGCAGGTTTTTGAAACCTRCGAGGTCTAAATGAGTTAATTAACCTCTTTCCCTACAATTTTATTAATACCCTGCATTTCGAAATCGATGTCCTGCCCCATCGATTTCATTTTACCATACAGCTCAACACGGAGGTGGCTGTTAAGTACAATTCCCGTTTTCATATCAAGTGAAGTTTCTCCGGAGTTGGTTCCTTGTAAATCAGTTTCCATTTTGTTGCCCATCACTTCAAAATTTCCTTTTGAAACCAATGTGCCTTTTACGCCTAGTATAGCAATGCCGTCTTTTACCTCCTTCAATGTGTATTGTGTAATTGTTTCAATGGGCATACTCATCTGCATTTTGGTATCAACCGTCCAGCTGTCGCCTATTTTAACGGGTTTATCAGGGTAAATTTTAAAYGACGATTCCATGGTCTGTTTCACCACCTCGTTGCTAAATTGTTTACTTAAAGCATTTTTAATCTGTTTAACCTGACTGGTATCCTTAGTCATCCTTGCCGCCATATTATCGAGCATTTTATCGATACCAGCAACTGTTTTAATCCCACCATTTGGGGTTACGGTCATATAAAAAGACGCCCCTTTTAAGCCGCTAAAAGGATTCTTTTTGGTACTATCCTGATCATCTGAATTGAGGGTCATGGTGTTGCCCATCGCTACAGATTTCATGAAAATTCTGTTGTATATTACTTTCACATCCTTTTCGCCGCTATGACCTTCGGTAATATCAAAAGTATAATCTGTTCCAATGCTTTGGGTTAAATGCACATCGCGGCCAGCAATTTTCTGGTTAATGATCTGTTCGGAAGTAAGTGTGAAATCGTACTTATAACCCG
>NZ_JBFTQI010001189.1:0-1133 GCF_056398925.1 Pedobacter sp. 01T416_2 | reverse complement strand
TGATGGTAGAGCCAGCTACACCGGATGAAACTGTAGAGATTTTAACACGCATTAAAGATAAGTACGAAGAACACCACGGTGTAACTTATACTGATGAAGCTATTTTAGCTTGCGTTACTTTAACATCGCGTTATATTTCTGATCGTTTCTTGCCAGATAAAGCCATTGATGCTTTAGATGAAGCAGGTTCACGTGTTCACTTAACCAACATCCACGTTCCTCAGAACATTATTGATATCGAAGCTAAAATCGAAGATATCAAATTAGAGAAAAACAAGGTTGTACGTAGCCAGAAATATGAAGAGGCAGCGAAACTGCGCGATACAGAGAAAAATTTAATTGAAGAATTAGATAAAGCTAAAGCAGAGTGGGAAGCTGAAACCAAAACTAAACGTTACGAGGTATCAGAAGATAATGTAGCCGAAGTGGTTTCGATGATGACTGGTATACCGGTACAACGTGTTGGACAAACAGACAGTGCAAAACTGTTGAACATGTACGATAAGGTGGCTGAGAARATTATCGGTCAGGATGATGCGATCAAAAAATTAACCAAAGCCATTCAACGTACAAGAGCCGGATTAAAAGACCCTAAAAAACCAATCGGTTCATTTATTTTCTTAGGTCCAACAGGCGTAGGTAAAACAGAATTGGCGAAAGAATTGGCCCGTTTCATGTTCGATAGTGATGATTCTTTGATTCAGATCGACATGAGTGAGTATATGGAGAAATTTGCAGTGTCGCGCTTAGTGGGGGCGCCTCCAGGATACGTAGGTTACGAAGAAGGTGGACAGTTAACTGAAAAAGTAAGAAGAAAACCTTATGCTGTAATCTTATTGGATGAGATTGAAAAAGCTCACCCTGATGTATTCAATATCTTATTACAGGTTTTGGATGAAGGACAATTAACCGATAGTTTAGGTCGTAAAGTTGATTTTAGAAATACAATCATCATCATGACTTCTAATATTGGTGCCCGTCAGCTAAAAGATTTTGGTCAAGGTGTTGGTTTCTCTACAGCAGCAAAAACAAACCAGGCCGATTCTCACAGTCGTGGTGTAATCGAAAGTGCTTTAAAACGTGCTTTTGCGCCTGAGTTCTTAAACCGTGTTGATGATGTAGTGGTATTCAAT
>NZ_JBFTQI010001188.1:0-1137 GCF_056398925.1 Pedobacter sp. 01T416_2 | reverse complement strand
CTGTTAAAGTAGTGTTATCCATCAGGTAAGCGTATTGCTTGGTTGCTCCGCTTGCGATATCAAAAGTCAAAATTCTTAATACCACCGAATTGGCAACTGCAGCTTTAGACGGATTGTACATTGGCGACTGCATCATGCCTACCAGCGTTTTTCCATCTGGAGTAATGGCCAAGCCTTCCATGCCACGGTTTGCTCTTCTATTGGCAAATACAGCCGGAATAGTGCGTCCACCGGTTCCAGTTCCGAATGGATTAATGCGTTCTATTGTTTTACCAGTTGCATCGAAGTGTGCAATGTGTGGGCCATATTCATCGCTGATCCAAAATGATCCGTCAGCTGCCCTTACCAAACCTTCTGAGTCGATTCCATCGGCACTTGGCGCAATCACCCGTCCATTTAGGTCGTAAGCAGTTTCACCAGAAGCCCCCATTCCTGCAGGGTTTGGAAGTCCGTTTAATTTATTACCGGATGCATTTTTAAGTTCGATGGTTTGTTCGAGTACCAATTTCCCATCTTTCAGCCTGAATTTCCCAATCTGTGGATCAAAATCAGGTTTTCCTATGATAATTGAGTTTGCGAGCTGTCCGGCAACGTTCGAACCCCTATCGGTTAGCATATAAAAAACATCCGGCGAGTTGGGGTCGGCGGCAACAGCTGATCCAAAACCTCCGTTGTACACTTTTACACCAGCAGCAGTTGTGAAAAGCACCGAAGGATCGGAAACTTCTGCAACGGCAGGATAGCTAAATTCTAAAGGGGTTTCTTCGTGACTTTTCTTGCATGATACCATACCGATAGATATGGCTACTATTAGAGTGAGTAATTCTTTTTTCATTTAATTAGGAATATTTTTAGAACAAAGCAAGCATACAGGTATGAAGCCTGTGTTAAGGCAATAACAAGAATAGTTCTCCCATAAGGTTATGCAATCTTAAAAAGCAACTTTTATTTTAATTGCTTTCGACCATTAAGAAGCTAAGGACATTAAGCTTATTAGTAAATTCAAATGCCGGCGTCATTCCCAACTTGATTGGGAACCACGGAGTGCTCATGAATGCCTCTGAATAAAGGAAAACTGATGAATAATCGTAATGCCATGACCAGGCACTATTGCATTAAGATCCCCGTCGGCACGGG
>NZ_JBFTQI010001187.1:0-1140 GCF_056398925.1 Pedobacter sp. 01T416_2 | reverse complement strand
GTTATAGGCTGATGCATTATAGTCGCCAATGTTTGGTGCGTTGTAAGCTTTTGTAGCCCTTGCAAAAATACTTGATGTATTGTTTATTTTGTAGTTTGCTCCTACTGAAGCTGCCCAGTTGGTTAAAGTTTCATCATAATGCGTGTAGCCTAAGATATTAGGGTTTGCACTGGCGGTTGTATTAACCGTACCATTTGCATTTAATGCATAATAAGGTCTGTCGCCTTTAACATTTTGATTATCTATGCGGGCACCAATATCTAAGCGCCATTTTTCAGATATTTTAATCTCATCTCCTGCGTACACAGAAAGGGTTCTCGTATCGCCAATAAAAGTGTTTTTGGTCTGGATGGTACKCTCTGCAGCTGTTGGTGATTGTAATAAAATGCTAGGGTGCTCTTTAAATTCAGTAAATGAACGGAAAGCATAACGTAAATCATCCCGGTTATACTGGTGGATGCCCAATCCGATGTTAAGACTGTGGTTTTTTACTTTCTTTCTTAAATCCAGGTAATCAACAATCTGAACATCACTATTAATTTGTCCTTGTGCATTAGAGGTAATTACATAATCTCCAGCTACGAAAGGTGCCACTGAGCCACCGGGATAGTAATAAGGCGTTGCTGCTGTTCTCGCTACAATTCCTGCAGGGGCAGTATAGGTAGAATTGGTATGGGTATTTTGATAACGAAAATTGTTAACAATCTGCCAGCCACTGTCGGTTAGGTAGTTGAACTGAAAACCACCCGATCCCAATTTGGTGTGGATTCCATCTGTTAAACTAAAATTATGGCTTCCTGCCGCCGGATCGTTATAGCTCCATTCTGTTTGAGTTGGCGTAATCGATTGAGCGGCCATATCATAATCGCGGTAAGTAGTTGGTTTACCGGTACCATCGTAAGGGTAATAACTTGTTAGTAAGAACTGAACTTTATCATTCAGGTATTTACCATACACCCTAAAAAATCCTTTATTGTTCTTAAAATTAAAAGTCATGTTCCCTTTAATCTGTCCACCCTCGTTAGCTGGCTTAAAACCTTGATCTACCACACCGTTATCGGTACGGTAAAAACCACCGATATTGTATTTAATCTGGTCGTTTATTTTGCCTCCGGTGTTGCCATCAACACGGTACAAACC
>NZ_JBFTQI010001186.1:0-1145 GCF_056398925.1 Pedobacter sp. 01T416_2 | reverse complement strand
GAAAAAAGACGACGAAAAGAAAAAACATGTTGCTGTGGTAACTAAAAAATCGCTGCAGTTTCTTGAAGAATACATCAATAATCCTGCTCCTACCGGCTACGAATGGGAAGGGCAAAAACTTTGGTTAAACTATTTAAAACCATATATCGATGAACACTTTATCGATAACTACGGTACCGCTGTAGGTGTTATTAATCCTAAAGCTGCTTTTAAAGTAGTTATAGAAGCACATGCCGATGAAATTTCCTGGTATGTAAATTACATCACCGCAGATGGTTTAATTTATGTAATCCGAAATGGTGGTTCAGATCATCAGATTGCGCCATCAAAACGGGTGAATATTCATACTGAAAAGGGATTGGTTAAAGCAGTATTCGGTTGGCCAGCGATCCACACCCGACATGGCGAAAAAGAACAGGCACCAGAATTAAAAAATATCTTTTTAGACTGTGGTTGTACTACAAAAGAAGAAGTAGAAAAATTGGGCATCCACGTAGGTTGTGTAATTACCTACGAAGATGAGTTTATGGTTTTGAACGATCGCTATTATGTTGGCCGTGCCTTAGATAACCGTGTGGGCGGTTTTATGATTGCCGAAGTAGCACGTTTATTAAAAGAGAACAAGAAAAAACTTCCTTTCGGCTTATATATTGTAAACTCTGTACAGGAAGAAATCGGTTTACGCGGTGCCGAGATGATTGCCCAGCGCATCAAACCCAATGTGGCCATTATTACCGATGTAACACACGATACCACTACGCCAATGATTAACAAAAACATTCAAGGCGATTTATCAGCCGGTAAAGGCCCCGTGGTTTCGTATGCGCCAGCTGTTCAAACCAATTTAAATAAATTATTAATTAAAACCGCTGAGAAAAACCATATTCCTTTCCAGCGTCAGGCATCTTCGCGTTCTACCGGAACCGATACCGATGCTTTTGCCTATTCAAATGGTGGTGTACCATCAGCATTAATTTCGCTGCCGTTACGCTATATGCATACTACCGTAGAAATGGTACATAAAGAAGATGTTGATAATGTAATCAGCTTGATTTATGAAAGCTTGTTGAACATTACCGACGGTCAGGATTTCAGAGAGTTTAAATAATGGAAAAAGTAAATCACCAAAAGATCATCATCAGCAC
>NZ_JBFTQI010001185.1:0-1145 GCF_056398925.1 Pedobacter sp. 01T416_2 | reverse complement strand
AACCACCTCCGGTTCACCAAACTTTCGAAGGACACAATTTTGTAGTTTGTTCTTTTGTTCCCCGCAAATACGATTATCACCCTGATTCTATTCCTGCGCCTTACAACCATAGCAATGTAGATAGCGATGAAGTGCTTTATTATGTAGATGGTGATTTTATGAGCCGCAAAAGTGTGGTTAAAGGGCAGATTACCTTACACCCTGGAGGTATTCCACATGGGCCACACCCGGGTACCGTAGAAAAATCGATCGGAAAAGAAAAAACAGATGAACTGGCGGTAATGATCGATCCTTTTAAACCTTTAATGCTTACACAGGATGCCCTGGATATCGAGGACGAAAATTACCACAAAAGTTGGCAGATTAACATAGAGTAAAGTTAGGATGATTAAGATTTCGGGATTATAGGATTTAAGCTCTTTAAAGTAACATGCACAGTTAACCGATTTAAACAATTAAGCGGTTAACCATTTAAAAATAACAACACATCCGACTTCGGCCTCCCCGACCTCGGACATAATAACAACAACAATGGAAACACAAACATTCGCAGAAAAAATATCAAAAGCACCAGATTTTCTGCCTATTAACGGAACAGATTATATCGAATTTTATGTAGGTAATGCTAAACAAGCGGCTCACTACTACAAAACTGCATTTGGTTTTCAAAGCCTGGCTTATGCCGGACCAGAAACTGGTGTACGTGACCGTTCATCATATGTATTGCAGCAGGGTAAAATCAGATTGATCTTAACCACAGCATTAAAATCAGATCATCCAATAGCAGAGCATGTAAAAAAACATGGCGATGGGGTAAAAGTATTAGCCCTTTGGGTAGACGATGCCTATAGCGCCTTTGAAGAAACCACAAAACGTGGTGCGAAACCCTATTTGGCTCCTCAAACTTTAACTGATGAAAATGGTGAAGTTCGGATGAGCGGTATTTATACTTATGGCGAAACTGTACACATGTTTATTGAGCGTAAAAATTATAATGGAACCTTTATGCCGGGTTACCGTGTATGGGAAAGCGATTATCAACCTGCCGATGCGGGTCTTTTATATATCGATCATTGTGTGGGTAACGTAGGTTGGAACCGCATGAATGAAGCCGTACAATGGTACGAAGATGTAATGGGCTGGGC
>NZ_JBFTQI010001184.1:0-1147 GCF_056398925.1 Pedobacter sp. 01T416_2 | reverse complement strand
ACTAAACACCAAAAAGAAGCTTGCAATCAATGATTTGCAGACTTTTAGTTTTTTTCAATGATTTCTGATACTGATTCCAGTGGAGTTGAGAGGGGCATAAGTGAACCTTTTTACCTCTTTTAGAATTTTTTGATAGCTTAACTTAGAATAATTTCTGCAATTTTTGATTTAGCAACATCGCAAGGGATATGGACTTATATGTCGTAATGGTTAATTAATATCATCCTATTGATCGAGACTACAATCGTTTTCAGGGATTAAAAGTATTTAGATGCTTTAATAATTCTTCACGGTAAGATCTTGACAAAGGAATTTTAGTGCCTTTTATAACTACCTGATGGTTTTCGACCTTGATAATTTTAGGCAGTGATACCATATAGGATTTATGTATCCTCAAAAACTGATCGCTAGGCAATCTATTCTGTATTTCGCTCAGCGTCATGCGAGTGAGTGTTTTCTTGTCCTGCTCTGCGATGCATACATAATTATCCTGGCCCTGTATATAGAGTATATCCGTTAATATAATCTGCACCCAGTTATATCCGTCTTTAACAAACAGGGATTTTTCATATGTATTGTGTGGGAAGAACATCTGTTGCTTTCTGTTATGGGCTAGCTGACATGCCTGTGAAAATCTGCTAAAGTTTATCGGTTTTAGCAAATAATCGGTGGCAGCCAGATCGAAACCCTTTAAAGCATGTTCGGCATGTGCTGTGGTAAAGATTACCTGTGTCTTATATTTTGTTAGACCGGCGAACTCAAGGCCCGAAATATCTGGCATATTGATATCCAGAAAGACTAAATCTATTGGTGCTGAGTCCAAAAAATCCATAGCGTCGGTTGCACTTAAAAACATCCCGTCCAGCTGTAGGTAATGTATTTTTTGTGCATGCATACTTATGATATCAAGCGCTACGGGTTCGTCATCTATGGCGATTGCTCTGATCATTCCTTTGGCAGTATTTTATCTAGTTTGTCCTTTAATTCATCATAATTTAACCCTCTGGCTATAATAATGCCTTTTGGATCAATCAAAAAGCTTTGCGGTAGGGCATTAACGCTATATAGTTTAGCAACTTTATTATCCCAGTGTTTTAAATCGGATACCTGTGGCCAGATTAAACCATCATCTTTAATAGCTTTTATC
>NZ_JBFTQI010001183.1:0-1147 GCF_056398925.1 Pedobacter sp. 01T416_2 | reverse complement strand
GTTAAAAAACAGATGAGAAAACGACCCATGGATAAACAAGCTCGAAATTAGTCTCCAATATTGCCCATCAAGCACCAGGAATTTATTGCTCACACCAAAATAAACCAATAAGGTTTGTATTTTTTCAACAAAACTTTCTTTAGAACCTGTTTGGTAGGCTTGTGTTAGTAAGTATTGCCTGTAAACAAATGTTACAAACGTTATTAAAACCCAATACAGAACATTCAATGCAACCAGAATTGGGGTAACGATATAACCCTTTTGAGGAAAAAACAGGAAGAAAACATTTTTGATCTTATTTTTAATGGCTAATGGGGCCTTTTCAAAATAAGTACCATCGGAAGTGGCAACTAATTCATGGAATTTGAGTCTAATTTCATCCCACGAATCCTTTAGGTGATACTCCACGTATTCAAATTCATGAAAGAACTTTTCGAGGTTTGAATCATTCTTCCCATAATCATTTAAAAGCAGTTGAATGCCTACGCATTCGCTTTTTACTACGGCGAAATTGCGGATAATACGGATCGAGATCTCCTCACTATAGGATTGAAATGATAATGGTGTATAAGCAATAATGCCGGTTTCCGATAAGTGACTTAACTTCCAGCCCAGATTTTCGATTGCCTGCCTGGCAATAATTAGGTATTTATCTGCCGGAAAATCGGCCAAAGGAATATATTTTTCAATTTTAGGCGAGTAACCCCAACTGATTGACATAGCGCGTTATATTTTTTTCGCTACTAAGATAATATAAGGTGATAGATTTTTGCTTTCGAACGGAATAATCTTTGTAAATACTTTTCCGGTTAGCCAAACTACTTTCTTAAATAGACGGACGCCTGCAGATTTCTGGCTTTCATTTTCCAGCCATACACTAAAACGACCAAAATAACCAGATTTTACTTGTTTAAGTCCGGCATGCTCGCAGATAGATTTCAATAACGCGGGATCCATGCTATCGATATTGTGCTTATCATAATTTTCTCTATCGAAATTCTTTTGAAACCAGCCGTTAACCGCCTTAAAATTTGGCAACGTGATAAACAAAGTGCCACCTGGTTTTACAAAAGCAATATGACGGTTAATAATATCGGCAGTATCGTTAAAGTGTTCGATTAAACCGCAGCTTAGTACAAGATCATAC
>NZ_JBFTQI010001182.1:0-1149 GCF_056398925.1 Pedobacter sp. 01T416_2 | reverse complement strand
GATTTATAGTGGTACAACAACACCGAAATATGTATTGGGCTTGAATAATCAATTTAGCTTGGGTGCTTTCGATATCTCGTTTTTATTGATGTATTATGGTGGACATGTAATGCGGGTGGAACAGCCAAATCCTAATAATATTGGATTCTTGAGTCCTACTCCATTACAAGGTGCCGCTAATTTCTGGAAAACGCCAGGCGATGAAACCACGACTCGTATTCCTGGATATACTGGCTCTTCGCCTTCGGCTCCAGGCTACTATCAGATTAGTGCACTTTATGGTTATCAATATGCCTCTGAGTTTGTGCGCAAGGCCGATTATATTCGCCTAAGGGATGTAGTGGTTACTTACCGTGCTAAAGCCCAATTCTTGGAAAAAGCAGGATTAAGAAACACCCAACTACGCTTTCAGGCGCAAAATCCTTTCCGCTACACCTTTAGTGGAAACGATATCGATCCAGATGCAATCGATCGAACTTCAGGTGTCCGCAAGCTGGAAATTCAACCTTTATACAGTTTAACTTTATCTACCAACTTTTAGAAACCATGAAACATAAACATATCATATTGTTAATTCTTACCGTGCTGGCATGTTCTTCATGCAAAAAATTTCTTGATGTAAAACCTAAAGGAATCATCTTACCAGAAAAAGTTACAGATTACGAAGCAATCTTAAATTCTCCTTCGCTAACCAAAACATTTTCAATAAATCTACTCGATTTTACTGACGATAATTTAAATTCATTTACAGCAACCACTACCTCACCAGCTGCCAATGGTTATTTCTGGAGACCAATTTTAACGGAGAATGAACTGGTCAGTCCCGATGTTTGGGGACCATCTTACCGTTGTATCTATTCTGCGAATGTGATTATCAATGGAATACCAACTGCTACCGAAGGTACCGATGTACAGAAACAAAGCATTACAGGTGAAGCATTAGTAATCAGGGCCAATTGTTATCTCGAACTATTAACAGTATTTGCCAAAGCCTATAATCCTGCAACGGCAGGCACAGATCCCGGCCTTCCCTTGGTAACCAGTACCAATGTAAATGATAAGGCTCCTGCCAGATCATCACTCAAAGCTACATTAGATCAGATTATAGGCGATGTAACTATGGCAATTCCGGCTTTACCCAACAGCTGT
>NZ_JBFTQI010001181.1:0-1149 GCF_056398925.1 Pedobacter sp. 01T416_2 | reverse complement strand
GAAGGCGGGAGTTTCTTTAAAAGTTTGTTTTCGATCTTTAAAAGAAGATAACCGACTTAGCCCTGTGCTTGTTGTTTTTTAGATTGCGTAACGACAAAATCTTTCAGGTAAAAAGGTTCGAAATAGGCTACATCTTCAAAGTTACTGTTGCTGAAAGCTTTGTTAGCTAACCGCGACATGTATGTTGCAGCATTGAAATTGGCCTCATCAAACTTTGCATTTTGGTGCGTCAAAATTTCAGCACACTTGGCCGCCCCATCACCTAAAAAAGTAACGGTTTGCTGTGTGAGATAATCAGTAAAACTTGTTTCATCAATAATTTTTGCTTCAGTTGGCGTGATTACGTTTAGAGAACGGTCGAAAATTGAGGTATACACTTCCATTCTACGGGCATCGATCATTGGACAGATTAAACCAAAATAATCAGGATTTTCCGTTAAGAAACCTGCAGCCATCATCTCTAGCGTTTCAATGGCGATTAATGGCTTATCTAGTGCATAACAGAGTCCTTTTGCCGTAGAAACACCAATGCGAAGCCCTGTGTAAGACCCTGGGCCTTTACTTACCGCAACAGCATCCAATGCCTGATAACTTACGCCTGCCGTTTTAAGCACCTCATCAATAAACAGGGTTAAATTAGCAGCATGCAGGTTTTGTCCTTTTTCTTCTTTAAATGAAATAGTTTCGCCGTTGATAGATAGCGCTACAGAACAAATTGCAGTAGCCGTTTCTATTTGAAGTATTTTAGCCATTGCGCAAAGATAAGTAAAATGAAAGAGAAGATAAGTTTGGAGTTGAGAGTTTGGCGTTTGGAGTCAATTAACCGATTTAAACAATTAACCGTTTAACCAGTTTGGCGTTTGGAGTCAATAACCGATTTAATAAATTACTGGGGCAATTATCCCTCGTGGCGTATCATCCTGAGGGGTAATTTATCTTATAAAAATCAATATGATTGACGTACAATTGCTTCTTTTCCATACACCAGGGGCTTGCCTCGGCTCGCCGCCGCCGAAGGGCTCTTTCTTTTTGGCATCAAAAAGACCAGCATAGCTAGCTTGAATGCCGTTGAAAACATAAAGGCCTATGAAAAAACAAAAAATGCCGGCTGAAAATTTATTCATTTTGTATTATAGTTTTCAGCTGCAT
>NZ_JBFTQI010001180.1:0-1155 GCF_056398925.1 Pedobacter sp. 01T416_2 | reverse complement strand
TAATATAAATAATGTGGTAAAACCGTAATAAACGATAAAAATAAACATAAAAAAAAGAGCCCCGAAATTTCAGGGCTCTTTTTTTGGATCGATCAATAAATTATTGTTTAGGCAATGCGTCTAAACGTTTCTTGATATCTTCGTAATTTTTAGTATCATTTCTAAAAGCATAGATCGTTTTCAAGGTTTCTAATGCGCCTTGATTTTTGGCATCAACCTCAAGTGCTTTTTTGTAAAAAGGAAGAGATTTATCTAACAGCGCATTCATTTTGCCTGTTACTTCATTAAACTCTTTCACTTTTTTAGAATCGATTTTATTTCTATCGGCCTGTAATTTTAAAGCCTGACTGAAATAAATGTTGCCCAAAAGAACCTGATAGTTAGGGTTGTTAGGTTCTTTTGCAGCTAAAGCAACCAACATTTGCTCAGATTTGGCAGCATCACCCCTATCAATATAAATCTGGGTTTCAGTTTTAATCCAGTCGGTATTTTCGGGGAATTTAGCAGTTGCTTCTTTAATAACGGCCAAAGCAGCTGTTGTATCTTTTTGTTTAGCCAACGTGGTTGTGATAATCTCAGAATATAAATCTTTAGACTGTGGGGAATTTAAAGAGATTACTTTTTTGAATTGGCTAATCATGTTTGGATAATCYTCATTAAGTCTTGCCGCAATACCCGCATTTAGATACATGGCGGTATCGTTTGGATTAATTACTGTTGCTGCAACAAATTTTGCGTAAGCAGTTTTGTAATCTTTTTTATTGTAAGCAATTACACCACCATTTCTAACTGCGTTGCTAATATTGGTTTCAGCTAGATTAATATTATCTTTTTCACTCCCTTTTGTATCCAGTTTCTTGGCTTCAACAACTGCATCCTGAGCAATTTTTAGGTTTGCATCTGCATTCGCTGTACTTGTTGAATCCAGAATAGCCGCAGAAGAAGCAAATAAAGCGCGGTACGACCATGCTTCAGGCATTWCTTTAGATTTTTCATCAGCAATTGCTTTGTCGGTATGGGCCAAGCCTTTTGCTAAGGCTTCAAGCTTTTTCGCCAACGGCGTAGATGCACTTGAAGAAGTTAGCTGGAATAAACCCCAGTCGTTTTTTGCCGCGGTTATTTCACTTTTCTGAGCAAATGCAGAGCTTACCGCAC
>NZ_JBFTQI010001179.1:0-1996 GCF_056398925.1 Pedobacter sp. 01T416_2 | reverse complement strand
TACTAGAAGTATAAAAAAAGGCCGGCTGTGAAAACACCAGCCGACCATTCTACCCGCCTAACCCAAATTATTTATGGCGCTGGAGCAACTGTAGCATTTAGCTGTAATACCGGCCAAGTTAAACCTGGCCCTTTTCCGATTACTATGCCCAGGTTATCACCTCTTTTTACATCTGATATCCAGTAGTATAAAGGCCATCCTTTATAAGTTAACTGTTTTTTGCCAATTGTAGCCACAGTAATTACACCAACATCAGTTTTTGTAACAGCCGAGGGCACATTAAGCACTTCAGATTCGTAAACTGGCCAAATACCTTCTTGTGTAGCGCTTTTTGTATAGGTATTTACACCATTTTTGTCTGGCGCAAAAGCATACAACGTACGTCCTTTGCTATCGGTTAAGTAAATGGTTTTGCCATCGCCAACAGCATAGGTACTGGTGTAATTAATATTGTTCGCGGTCAGTTGTGCATTGGCCAGCATCAATGAATAATCGGGTTTAGCCACAAACCATATTCCACTAACACCATCGCCTTTAATATCTCCTTTTGCAACGTCGTTAGCAAAGTAATAAAGTGGATAACCACGGTAAGTGCTTTGTTTACGGCCATCAGCACGGGTAACCTCTCCAACTTCTGCTTTGTTCAGGTTTAAATCGGTGCTGGCATCAGCTGAGTAATAAAGGGGCCATGCGGTTTCGCAACCACCGGTACAGGTTGGCGTACCTGCAGCATCAGATGCAAAAAAGTATAAAGTTTTACCGTCTTTATCAGTTAATACCGTCCCGAACTTGGCATCTGTTGCCAATTGAATCCCCTTATTGTTATTGGTAACGGGTGGCCGCGATAGTGAAGATATTATACAAAAGTATATTCAAGGGTGCGTTAGAAATGAAAGGGATAGTCAAAAAGCACTATACAAACATTTCTATAGCTTTGCTATGGGGATTTGTTTGCGTTATGCAAACGATCGGCTAGATGCTGCAGGAATACTGAACGATGGCTTTTTTAAAGCCTTTAAAAATATAACCAAATACGAAACTTCGAAGGCCTTTTTGCCTTGGCTCGGTCGGATAATAACCAATACTGCCATTGATTATTATCGTGCCAATTTAAAATTCGCCGATCATGTAGATATTCAGGATCATGAAAATATTGCACATACAAACTCTGTGTACGATAAATTAGCTTATAATGATTTGTTAGCATTGGTTCAAAACCTAAGTCCGGCCTATCGAACGGTTTTTAACCTTTTCGCTATAGATGGCTATAGCCATGAGGAAATTGCCGAAATGCTGGGAATATCGATAGGAACATCAAAGTCGAACCTGTTTAAGGCGCGACAGAAATTACAGGAAATGCTAAAAACTACAGATGCGAAAACTTACCAGGTAAGGAGTTCGGAGGTAGATAGAAACCTTTTACAGGTGAGGTTAAATACAAACATGCAATGAGAGAGGGAAAAGATATAGATAAATTATTTAAGGATGGATTGGAAAATCCCGATCTTCCTTTTAATGATTTAGATTGGGATAATCTGGAAGAGAGATTGCATCCAACATCTAAAAGGAGGATAGTGCCGTTAATTTGGTTAACTGCTGTGGCTGCAGTAGCCGCAATGTTGCTGGTGGTTTTTTTATTGGTTAGGCCGAATGGTGATCAGTCAAAAAACAATTCATTGGTGAAAACAGATACAAATGCCCACAAAAAAGAGAACAACAAGCCTTTAGATAATAAGGCAGATTTAATCGAAAAGCCAACCAACAATGATTCGTTAGCCAAGGATAGGGAAGAAAGTTTATTGACAGAAAGTAATAAAGGAGCGGAAGATAGCAAAGATCAAAAAATAATCAGAACAGGATTCGTCCACGAAATTTTTCCAAAAGTTATTGAGAAAGGTAATAGTAGTAATAATAACCTTTTAGCGGATGTGATTTATAATCCAGAAATAAAAGCCGAAACCAAGCTTGTAGAATTTGAAAAACAGAATCTTGTAGC
>NZ_JBFTQI010001178.1:0-1160 GCF_056398925.1 Pedobacter sp. 01T416_2 | reverse complement strand
CTGTTCTTCTGATTCCTGCAATTCGACCACATTTTCCATGGCGCAAAAATAAACTTTTAACTTCAAGAATTTTTCAATGATTGCAGTTTTCGAAAAAACAGCCTTATCTTTACTCACAATCAAAACATTCTAAATTTTCTATATGAAAAAATGCTACGCTTTAAAGGCCATATGTGCCTTATTTTTATTAGTGATGACTCAAAAAGCAAGTGCCCAACAAGATGTTGGAGACTTGTTTGTGGGCGGACCAGCAGATGCGACCAAACTGGTTAATGCCTATTTTGATCCTTTGTATAAAGGTTTAGGCCTGGGTTTAACCGATGGATGGTCGAACACCGCTCAATCGAAAGGTTTTTTAAAATTCGATGTAAGGGTTTCGGCCTCTGCAGCATTTGTTCCACAATCGGCCAGAAGTTATGATGTAAATACCTTGAGTTTAAGTAATATCAAACCTGCACCTGGTGCATCATCTATAGGTCCTACTGCATTTGGTGATGACCATGAAGGTGGTAAAATGCAAATTTATACAAGCAGTGGCGTTCCTACAGGTAAATTTTTCAACTTACCTCAGGGAGTGGGGTTTCATGTAGTGCCTTCAGCTCAGATACAGGCTACTTTGGGCTTACCCAAAAACATTGATGTTACTTTAAGAGCAATGCCGAAGATTAAATTAGGTAACGACCTGGGAAGCTTATCGATGATCGGTTTTGGTGCCAAAATTGAACTTTTACCCTTATTTATGGGTTCAACAACAGAAAAACTGATTCCTGTAGACATTGCCATTGCCGGTGGCTTTACGCAGTATAAATATAATTTGCCTTTGAATATCAATAATACTTCAAATTCAGATCAGCGTATTGATGCTAAATTCAATGGCGTAAATTTTGATGCCATCGTTTCAAAGAAAATTATGTTTTTCACGCCTTTTGCCAGCATCGGTTACCAAACATCGAACACCAATTTAAAAGCGCTTGGTACTTATAAATTTGAAGATGGTGCAAGCAATGCAACTTATGTAGATCCAATCTCGGTGAAACAAACTGATATTGACGGCGTAAGAGGTAGTTTAGGCTTTCAACTGAAATTTGGTTTCTTTAAATTTTACGGCTCATATACTCAGGCAAAATACAGTATGGTTAATGCAGGTATAGGCCTTGGTA
>NZ_JBFTQI010001177.1:0-1161 GCF_056398925.1 Pedobacter sp. 01T416_2 | reverse complement strand
GCATTTAAAGAGCAGGCCATTGCTATGGGCTACCAGGTTGATGATGAACCACAGATTACCCGCCAACAAACATTAGATAAAATAAAAGATTATACAGGTATTGCAGTAAGAACGAAATTTAGGATAGACGCCGAAATTTTTGCTGCCGCTCCAAACTTAAAGTTTGTGGCAAGAGCAGGGGCTGGCTTAGATAATATTGATGATAAAATTGCTTTTGAAAGAAATATCGAATTGATCAATGCACCTGAAGGCAATTGTGATGCTGTTGGCGAACATGCTACAGGTCTGTTACTATCATTAATGAATAATTTCCGCAGGGCCGATATTGAGATTAGAAACGGGGTGTGGGATAGAGAAGGTAACCGTGGTTACGAATTGAAAGGCAAAAAGGTGGGGATTATTGGTTATGGCTTTATGGGGCAGAGTTTTGCGAAGAAACTGGCGGGTTTCGAGGTTGATGTAATGGCCTATGATAAATATAAAACTGGATTTTCTGATGCGTTTGCCCGTGAGGTAAGCATGGAAGAAATTGTGAAACACAGTGATGTACTGAGCTTGCATATTCCCCTAACAGCCGAAACCAGACAGATGGTTGATGATGAGTATTTCTTCCATTTTAAAAAGGCCATTTTCTTTATCAATACCGCAAGGGGAGAAATTGTAAATATGCCAGCAGTGTTGAGTGCGATTAAAAGTGGAAAGATTTTAGGTGCCGGACTGGATGTGCTGCAAACAGAAAAATTCCCTGCATTGGGCGAACAGGTTTGGTATGATGAACTAAAAAATAACGAAAAAGTGATTTTAACTCCGCATGTTGGTGGCTGGACATTCGATTCTTACCGGAAAATTTCGGAGGTTTTGGCTGAGAAGTTAAGGAATCTTAATTTTTAGTGAATCATAACCCTGACTTAGTTTAATTTGGAACGCAGGGGGCACTGCTAATATTTGAGGTTCTGTCCTGCTTTCCATTACTCCCGACTTAACATCGGGATTCATTACATTGGGTTCATACAGAGCGGTTGTGACCCTCAAACCCTAAAATAAACAACTGTTTCTGCCATCTAACCCTGGGTGAAGCGTTACCCAATATCATTAAGTTAAGTAGAAAACAAAAAATATTGTCATCCTGTCCAAAGGACTCCTACGGAGAGCCTGTCGAAG
>NZ_JBFTQI010001176.1:0-1162 GCF_056398925.1 Pedobacter sp. 01T416_2 | reverse complement strand
GGTAGACACCACGTTGTTCTACCCTCAATAGTAGCAGAAACCTAAGTCTTTAAACCTGATTGTAATGGAAAGCACGCAATCCCGATTTTTCATCGGGAGCGGACTTGAAATGTAAAGCAGGACTAACAATAAAAAGAACTACTGCATTTGCTTTCCAAAAAAAAGAGAAATTGTAAGACCCGTGAAACAAGATCAAACTTGATAAATCTCTCCATTCCACTACGTTTCAGTCAAGATGACGACATCAACAAAAAAAGAGAAACCATTACTGATTTCTCTTTTTAAAATTATATTAAAATATTTTACGCTTCTACAGGATGTTCCTTAGCAGCCAAGTACCTTTCGGCATCGAGCGCGGCCATACATCCAGAACCTGCAGCAGTTACTGCCTGTCTGTAATACATATCCTGCACATCGCCACAGGCAAAAACGCCTTCGATATTGGTTAAAGTAGAACCTGGTTTGGTAGCTAAATAACCTGTTTCATCCATATCCAACTGGCCTTTAAAAATATCAGTATTTGGCTTGTGACCGATAGCCACAAAGAAACCTTCTACAGCGATATCAGATTCGACACCAGTTTTGTTATTTAAAACTTTAACTGCAGTTACATTTTTACCATTACCTAAAATCTCCTGCGTTTCGGTATTGTAATGCACCACAATATTCGGTGTAGCTAAAACGCGGCTCACCATTGCTTTAGAAGCTCTGAATTCGTCTCTCCGCACCAATAAATGAACGGTTTTACACAATTTGGCTAAATATGTTGCTTCTTCGGCAGCAGTATCTCCAGCACCTACAATGGCAACATCTTGTCCTTTAAAGAAGAAACCATCGCACACGGCACAGGCCGAAACTCCAAAACCATTGTATTGTTGCTCGCTTGGTAAACCCAGCCATTTTGCTGTAGCGCCTGTAGCAATAATTACGGTATCAGCTGTAATGGTTTTAATTTCATCAACCACTACTTTATGTGGCGTTGAAGAGAAATCAACCGAACTTACATAACCAAAACGGATATCGGTACCAAAACGCTCTGCCTGTTTGCGGAAATCTTCCATCATTTCTGGCCCCATGATTCCTTGCGGGTAACCTGGAAAATTTTCTACATCTGTTGTTTGCGTAAGCTGCCCACCGGCTTGCATGCCGGTATACATAATCG
>NZ_JBFTQI010001175.1:0-1168 GCF_056398925.1 Pedobacter sp. 01T416_2 | reverse complement strand
CTTTTTTGCGCATACCTGAGCATTATGTTTGCCACGGAAGCACGAAAAACACGGAAAAACTTTAATCTCCTCTGTGATTTCTGTGTTTCGGCGGCTAATTAATTTTTGAATAGGCGTTATGTTTTAAAAGCGGTTCCTTAGATTCTGGCGGATTTGGAAGTTGTTTCTACGATGATATGCGTAATTAGCAGGAAAAGCACGCATAAAATTGTTCCCGCAGATTCAAGAGATTTTCGCAGATTTATTATTTTGTTTTTCTGCGGTGATCTGCGCAATTAGCGGGAAGACATAGGCAAGGTGGTTCCTGCAGATCAAATGGATTTTCGTAGATTTAAGTTGTTTTTCTGCGGGCATCAGCGAAATCAGCGGGAAAAGCTTGTGTAGGGGTGTTCCTGTAAAACCAAAAAACAATTCGTAAAAAATCATGTTATCCATACAAAAAATCGAATTTAATGCAAAACCAGACCCTGATCCAATTTTTCCATTGGTATTATAACGAAGAACAAAATTTGTGGACTAAAGTAGCTGCCGAAGCGAGTCATTTAAAAGAAATTGGCATAACCGCTGTTTGGTTGCCTCCAGCCTATAAATCAAACAATGCGGCTTACGATGTTGGGTATGCGGTTTACGATCTGTTCGATTTGGGCGAGTTCGATCAGAAAGGAAGTGTGAATACCAAACATGGCTCCAAAGATGAATATATCAAAGCTATTGAAGCCCTGCACCATAATGGAATTGGCGCTTTGGCCGATGCGGTTTTTAACCACAAAGCCGGGGGCGACGAACTCGAAAAAATAGCCGTTAGAACTGTAAATCCGGAAGATAGAAACGAATTTACCAGCGATGTTTTCGAAATAGAGGCCTGGACGAAGTTTACTTTTCCTGGCCGACAGGGCAAATATTCTGAATTTATATGGAATCATGAGTGTTTTAGTGGGGTAGACTGGGCCGAAGACCTCCAAAAAACGGCTATTTATTCGATCCAGAATTATTTAGGAGAAGGTTTTGAAGAGGTCCCTTCTACCGAATTGGGCAATTATGATTATCTGATGTTTAACGATATCGATTACCGCAACAGGGCTGTAGTTGAAGAGTTAAAGTACTGGGGCGAATGGATAGTGGAAACCACCAAAGTAGATGGTTTTCGGTTAGATGCAGTTAAACATAT
>NZ_JBFTQI010001174.1:0-1169 GCF_056398925.1 Pedobacter sp. 01T416_2 | reverse complement strand
GTCTTTAATTACGAAAGCCGTAAAACCACCCTCACTATCTTCGAAAGTATCGAAGCCTAGATCGGCAAGATCGCTAATGAGCAGATCCTGTTGATAATCTTCGATACTTTTGAATGTAAATATTGCTTTTGTGTATTGCATTTAACTGTTTAATGCTTTAATAATATCTGTAAAATCGCGTGATTTTAACGATGCACCACCAATTAGGCCGCCATCAATATCGTTCTGAGAAAATAAACTTGCAGCATTGCCTGGGTTACAGCTACCACCATATAAAATGGTTGTATCATCAGCCACATTAAAACCATAGTTAGCTTGAATTTCACTGCGGATAAAAGCATGAATATCTTGCGCTTGCTCAGGAGAAGCAGTTAAACCTGTGCCGATAGCCCAAACTGGCTCGTAAGCAATAACCAATTTTTTGAAGTCTTCTTCAGTTAAACTAAAAATACCTTCTACCAACTGTTTTTTTAATACTTCATAATAACTACCGTTGTTACGCTCGTCTAAAGTTTCGCCAATACAGAAAATTGGTGTTAAGCCATTCGCCAAGGCAACTTTAGTTTTTTCAGCTAATAAAGCATCGCTTTCAGCGAAATATTGTCTGCGTTCTGAGTGACCTAAAATAACGTATTCTGCACCAACAGATTTAACCATTTTAGCTGAAGTTTCGCCTGTATATGCTCCGCTTTCTTTATCGCTAATATTTTGAGCGCCAATTTTAACATCGTTACCACCCAATTTTGCCAAGCTGTTTAGATGAATAAATGGTGAGCAAATAATAGCCAGCTGATCGCCTTTGCGCTCATCTTTAACCATATTTACGATTTCGCTGAATAACGAAACACCTTCGTTATAATCTAAGTTCATTTTCCAGTTACCGGCAACAATCTTTTTTCTCATTTTGTATTAGTTTTTATATTTTAGTTAAAGGCCCTTATTGGTCCCAAATTTTGTTCAGGGTCTGTCGTATCAATTACATGCGTTTTTGCAAGTACATCACCTACTCTCTGGTGCTTTTCTGAATTTTTAATAATTAAAAATGCTATCAAACCAAAGCAGAAAAAATCAATTGGATCTAAAAAACGTCGTTTAATTGCTTGAGTGAATCCAATTTTTTCACCATGCAAGGTTACAACTTTTAAGTTAAATGATTGATGCCCTAGTGT
>NZ_JBFTQI010001173.1:0-1170 GCF_056398925.1 Pedobacter sp. 01T416_2 | reverse complement strand
GTACAAGACTATAAAGTGCCCAGCAAACAAAAAATTCAACAGGAATTAAATGAAGCAGTGGCCYATTTAAGAAAATCGGAAGGAATTTCGAATGTAAAAAGCACGAGCGATTTTAATAATTACATCGCAACCATTAGTTTTTCTTTTAAAGATGTTTCAAATATCAATAATATTACCAAAAACATTCTTGCCCAGCAAAAAATTAAGGCTACTAACACCTCCTCGTATACTTATAACAAGGCCACCAAAACCTTTAGCCGAAAATATCAGGCAATAGGTAGCGCTAAAACAGAATTCAATAAATTAAAAGCAAAAGACAAGGCAATTTTTAACGGCGCAACTTACACCAGCATCTATCGTTTCGAAACTGTTGTAACAAGTAGCACCAACCCGGCATCAAATGTATCGAAATCTAAAAAAGCCGTGATGTTAAAAAGCAGCATTATGGATTTAATTAACGGAAAAATTAACGTATCTAATTCTATACAACTATCTAAATAAAATGAAACCAACGTGTAATCCTCGATAGTTTCATCTCCACTGAAAACAAATTATATCTAATGAAACCATCAGGAGCATACCGTTCACAAACTGAGATGAATATGCTCATGATAGCTTCATAACCGCTAAAAACCAAAATAATATCTAATGAAACCATCAGGAGCATACCTTTCACAAACCGAGATGAATCTGCTCCTGATAGCTTCATAACCGCTAAAAAAACAAATTATATCCAATGAAAAAAATTCTAATTGCAATCGCTCTTTTCTTATCGTTTAATCTGGCCAAGGCTCAGGATCTAATTAAGAAAATACCTGCAAATGCCTTCACAGTTGCCACAATTAAAGGCGATAACGTATTTAAATTGATGTTTGTAAAAGATTTTAACGAATCTTTTGTAGGCAAGAAATTATTGACAGAAACATCAAAATCACTTGATAAAAGTTTTACCAGTATAGAAGATTTCGGCATCAACCTGGAGAAAAACATGTATTACTTTAATCAGTTAAGCGATAGTATTACCTATAACTGTTTTCTTATTCCGATAAAAGATGCTAAAAAATTCGAAAATCTGATTGACACCAAAGAGAAAAAGTTTACACAGCAGGGCGATATCCGTACGATGGTTTTGCCTGATAGCACGAGCATTATTAAATGGAACAACAACAT
>NZ_JBFTQI010001172.1:0-1173 GCF_056398925.1 Pedobacter sp. 01T416_2 | reverse complement strand
GGCTAAACCACCAACCTTTGCAACTGGGTAACACTCGGCGCTTATATGTATAATTTCCATCAAATATTTGGTGTAGATAACCTAAGTAAGTTACTAATTGTTTTGAGTTTTGCAAATAATGAAAATTATATTTTTAGTTAATTGTTTTAGGTTTTTCTCCAGCATAATCGGCTTAAATCTGCAGGAGAATGCTGCCCATGGTTTCCCGCTGATTTCGCAGATATACGCAGAGGTTTTTGAAAGTGAATGTTCAGTTCTTTGTGGCGGGCTGCAGTCCTGCTTTCCGCTATAAGTCCTCACTGCGTTCCGGGCTTTCGCTTCAATCAGGCTTAGAAACAAGGGGCTGTTTTAAGAAATCCAAAAGCCCAAACCAATCAGCGGTAATCTTCTTAAATCTGAGGGAGATTATTGCCTATGGTTTCTGCTGATTTTGCAGATACACACAGCGTTTTTTATGAGAAAGTGAATGTTCAGTTCTTTGTGGCGGGCTACAGTCCTGCTTTCCGCTATAAGTCCTCACTGCGCTCCGGGCTTACCGCTTCAATCAGGCTTAGAAACAAGGGGTTGTTTTAATAAATCCAAAAACCTAAATCAATCACCGGTAGTCATCTTAAATCTGCGGGAGATTATTGCCTATGGTTTCCCGCTGATTTCGCAGATATCTGTAGCACTTTTTTTATATCACCTAATTTCTATAGATACTTATTTGTAATGATCCTTTTTAGCGCAGTTTTCCAACGCGATCGTCATGCTGAATTTATTTTACAAGTAGAAATAGTGTTTTCAATTGCCTTGTAACTACTTCGTGGTCAGCATCTTTCCTGCATTATAGACCCTGAAATGAATTCAGGGTGACGGCTCTAGGAGCTTAAACACAAAAAAACCGCTTAAATCCATAAGCGGTTTTTAACAACAAAACAAATATATTTTTGGTTTAAAAAAATCTTAGTACTCTTCGTCGATAATTTCGTAAAAATCGCGGATTGGCTGAAACTGTGGGTGTAATGAAACCACATCTCCAAAAACCAATAAAGCCGGGGCAGTTATTCTTTTATCTTCAACAATTTCAGCAATCGTATCAACAACACCAACTGCAATTTTTTCTTCTGGTGTAGAACCATTTTGAATTACCGCTACTGGCAAGAGGTTTTTATTTTCTGCCTGAAATATGGC
>NZ_JBFTQI010001171.1:0-1174 GCF_056398925.1 Pedobacter sp. 01T416_2 | reverse complement strand
ATATAACGGTCTGCTTCACGGCGTGAACATAATCCACTTTCACTGATGAATTTATTTAAACGGGTTGCAGAGTTATTGTTCATACTGCAATTTTACGGAAATAAATCGTGTTATCCATTCTCCACACTGGCAACAAATGAATCGATGGTGCTTTTGAGTGCGGTTAAAGTTTCCTTATCGGTAATCGCTCCTTCATTGTTGATCTTCGCTTTTGCAAATGAGATAAGCTGGGGCGATACCCTCGCTTCAATTACCGTTAAAATATCGATTATGGATTGATAGGCTTTTTCACCCTGGGTTGAAGCAACAAGTGCTAAAACGGATTTCCCCGAAAATGATGCTGTGCTTACGGTCCAATCGAGCAGGTTTTTTAGCGATCCTGGTAAACCCATCGCGTATTCTGGTGTAGAGATGATGATTCCATCTGCCTTTTTGATGATTGAACGAAGCGCCTCGATAACCTGTGGTGGATTTTCCTGATCTAAATCAGGATTGAAGTGTGGGATATCTGCAATAGACGGAAAGTTTGTTACCTCGAACTCTCTGCCTAAAAGCCTGGAGATGGCAGTTATGTAAAGTGCATTAGTTGATATTGTTTTTGTGCTTCCAGAGACTGCCAATATTTTTTTCATTGCTAAAAGTAGCAAAGCGTAAATGGAATATCAAGGTGGTCTGGTAATCGTGTTGTCATTTCAAAACGGGCCATCGAAACGCACCAGGTTTCGACAGCCTATTCTAAACATATTAACAACTAAAAGTTTTGATCATCTGCACTTGGGCCATAGCTGCCTGGGATCGGAATATCAAGTATTCTTAAGTAAACACCTAACTGCGCCCTGTGGTGAGTGGTTTGGCTAAGTGAATGGCGGATGGTTTCGTATTTAGAATAATCCGCCAAAACCTGTTTGCCCATGCTCAATACCCAACGACCATTTAGGTCTTCTTCCGTCGCTTTTTCTAATTYTGCTTTTCCAAGTGCATAATTTTCCTCTAAAATTTTAACCAGGTCATCGGCACTTTCTACAGGTTTTTCTACATAAGGTGCTGTTTCAAAATCCAGTCCATCAGTAGTTAATGCCAGTGAAACCCAACTCGGCAGATCAGCAATATGAACCGCAAGCGATTTCATTTTCATGCTTTTTTCGTGTGGTGCCCAGTCAAACTTATCTACAGG
>NZ_JBFTQI010001170.1:0-1176 GCF_056398925.1 Pedobacter sp. 01T416_2 | reverse complement strand
CGCTATAGTCCCGATGAAGAATCGGGAGCTGCCGCTTTTATCAGGTTTATTTAAATTGGCCTGTGGTTCTTCGGTTAGTGCAAATTGCCTAACTCTAATGTTAATAAAATCGATCTTAAAATCCCGTAATCCTAAAAATCCTGTTCCATGTCATTAATTAGTATCATCAACAAAGATTTCGATATACCAGACAATCTTTCTGAAGATCAGTTGCGGGATGCAATGGTTGATGCCTTTGCTTATTTAATCGATAATGACTTTCCGAAACTGATTCAGATTTTATATAAGGCAGATGTAGATCAGTATAAATTAAAGGAACTGCTGGAAACGGTTGAAGGCTCGAGTTCGGCTGAAGTAATTGCCGATGCCTACATTGCCCGTCAGAAGGCTAAAATAGAAACCTGGAAAAAATACAGTCAAAAGAAGGATTAGGAGTGAAAGCTTATCCTTGCGAAGGATTAAAACGGTTGTACATATGCATATCAAAAAACGAAATAGAATTGATCTTATCCGCTTTTAGTACGAGGTCGGTTTTTAACTCATCTGTATTTGCAACCGAACCATCTTCAATATAACTGGCATAAACCGTTAAATACTGGGTGGTAAAAACCAGTTCTTTATCGTCAGCCTTGCGGTAGCCGCTAAAGGCAGGGGTAATTCGGATATAACTGGTGGTAAAGGGTTTGGGCAGCTCTTTAACCCAGCCAATGTAAAATTTGCCGCTATCCATGGTAAACTGTAAAAGATGGGCATCAAAAAAAGAAGAACTCAGTAAAAGCTCAAATTCATTTCCTGAAGTAGCTATTGCCCTTTTAATTGCCTTAAGGCGGTTAATGAAAAGATTTGCAATTTCTGTTGCGCCTACAGCAACAAATAACGACATGCTCGTGGTTCCGAAATAAGGGGTATGGATAGGGAGTAGTTTACTTAACTGTTCAACGGTTTCAGGAAAGATGGCAATGAATAATCCTCTTAATAAGAAGCATACACCTAAAAGCAGGATGCCTGCAAAAGCAGAATTTAACAGTACACGTTGGTTTTCTAGCCGATATTGTACGTATCTAAGGTATCTGAACCTAATAAGAATATAATAGCCGCCTACAAGAGGGAATAAGAGCAGGTTAAAAGGCATCTATATCGGCTATTTCTTGTTTTTATCCTTTCTTGTTTTTATCC
>NZ_JBFTQI010001169.1:0-1179 GCF_056398925.1 Pedobacter sp. 01T416_2 | reverse complement strand
GTAAGTAACCAATCTGTGATGAGCAGGGTCTCTGCCTTTGTTAATGATTATAAAGCCTTAAAAAGGAATAAGATGCCCTTGCCTTTTTGGGTATTGCTAAAGAAAAAGTTAAGCAAACTCAGTCAGTTTTAATGTTAATAAACAGTACTTTAGCACTATTTGTTACTTTTCGGTTTAAGGTTAGGAACTTTTGTTGTCTGTTTAGTATGACGTAAATCAATTATTTTGATATATGTCATGTTAAACATTTTACATCGCAATTTTGTTTATCTTAGTATAGTTATATTTGCTTGCAAGTCCCTATAAGTTTTGCTAAAAGATATTCTGAATACCAGCCCTGACTATTTCTGTATAGCCATATTTATTTTGGCCTTTTCAACCGTAATTATAAGTATTCCAAGTATAATCTATACTTCTTTAAAGTATGGCCTTTTTGATAAAAACGACCTGTACCGTAAAAAACATAAACGCAATATTTCACGTTTAGGTGGCTTGGCCATTGTAGGTAGTTTTACCGTATGTATCTTGCTTTTTTCGGCCATTATTAATTTTAAAGAAGCTAATTTTTTAATTGCATCGTGCATCATCCTTGCGGCACTTGGTTTAAAAGACGATGTTTATGGCACCAATACCAGTACAAAATTTATTTTGCAGATCGTAGTCGCTTTTATCCTGGTTTTTTTCGGTGCTTTTCGTTTAACAAGTTTGTACGGTGTATTGGGTATAGGAGATATGCCGCCCTTATGGGGAAGCCTTTTTTCGATAGCATTAATTATTTTCCTGAATAATGCATTCAATTTAATAGATGGCATTGACGGATTGGCAGGTGGAATCGGCATTTTAACAAGCCTGGCTTTCGGTATTTTGTTTTCTTTGATGGGACAAGTGCCATATGCATTTATAGCCTTTGCCCTTGCGGGTGCCATCGCAGGCTTTTTAAAATACAATTGGTTTCCTGCTAAAATATTTATGGGCGATACAGGTGCACTGATCATCGGGCTTATTTCTGCTGCCCTGGCCATTAAGTTTATAGAGCTCAATAAGTTTACAGGTGAAAATAAACCTGCTTTTTATTCTGCGCCAGCAATAGCGGTAGCAATACTGATCGTACCCATTTTCGACTCATTAAGAGTTTTTACCATCCGTATTTTAAAGAGAGGCTCTCCGTTTRAGGGAGAC
>NZ_JBFTQI010001168.1:0-1189 GCF_056398925.1 Pedobacter sp. 01T416_2 | reverse complement strand
ATGCTCTTTTTCGATTGAAATCTGATCAATCTGTTCCTGAGAAAAATGACCAATACCAAAAACACGTTCTAACAGATCTTGGTTTTTACCGTACATCTGTTTTTTAACCGCATCGAAGCTAATACTTGCTCCTAAATCTTTTGTAAGTATGTTATGCCAGGCATGATTGTGGAAAGCCATATCGTTAATCATGGTTCCATTAAGATCGAAAAGAAAAGCTTTTGGTTTATTATTCGTCATGGCGGCAAAATTATCAGATTTTTTTATGATTAAGTAAAATATAGTTATCAAAGCGAAAATTTAACAAATAATTTATTCCTAAAAGTGGTGTTGAAAACGGATGGCCTGAAAAATAAATTTTCCACAACTGTAATTTTTTGGCTGTTGAACTCGTTTCCATATTTGGAAATCCGGTATTCAAGCAATAGCTTGCATCGTTTTAAAACCCCGGATAATATTATGACTGCTGCCCATCATGAAAGTGATCCTCTTATCAAGTATTTAAATGAGCTGCAGCCATTAAGAAAAGAAATAATTGAGCGGGCAAAAACTGAAACATTCAAAATCACCGTACGTAAGAATGAGATTTTGCCTGATCTTAGCAATATTAGTGGCGATTGTTTATTCTTTATTGTTAAAGGCTTGGTACGGGCTTTTGTACTGGATGAAGGAAAAGATATTACTGCCTGGTTAACTGACGAAAATCACCTGATTGGCAGTATTCGAAATCCAGGCAGCCTTGTCCCAACTTATCAGGAACAATATCAGGCGCTGGAAGATTCAGAACTGCTTATACTCCCATATCGTTTTATTGACGACTTGTATGTGCAATTTCCTGAAACCAACATTTTGGCCAGAAAATTATTGGCTATACATTACCATATGTCGCAAGAGCGATCTATTTTATCACGAATCCCCTCAGCAGAAATAAGGTACAAACAGTTTAAAATCGGGTATCCTACTATAAAGTCAAGGGTTCCTTTAAAATTTTTGGCCAGCTACCTGGGGATGCGAATCGAAACTTTAAGCAGGATCAGAAAGAAAGAAAAGACAGAAGAAAAGGCTTAATTTGCTTTCTTTTTGAAGTAAAAATAGCAAAGCGGGAAAAGGCAGATTAAGCCTAGCAGAAAACCACCAACTGTATCGGTAAACCAATGTGCACCCAGATAAATTCTGGATGGGGCAATGG
>NZ_JBFTQI010001167.1:0-1190 GCF_056398925.1 Pedobacter sp. 01T416_2 | reverse complement strand
TTTATGGTGAGCTCTTTCGGCTGTAAATGGATGTGTTTCAGGAATTTTTGACGCATTGTCTGTCTCGACATCAGTAGATTGCGAACATTCAGTAAAAGCAATTCAGGACTAAAAGGTTTGGTGATATAAGCATCGGCTCCTGTTTCCAAGCCGCTAACCTGGTGGATATGAGAAGAACGGGCTGTAAGGATAATAACAGGTATGTGGCTGGTCCGTTCATCTTCCTTAAGTCTGCGGCAAAGCACTATACCATCCATTATCGGCATCATAATGTCGCAGATAATCAGATCGGGCAGCGTTTCTACTGCTGTTTCCCAACCCATTAATCCATTTTCACTTTCCGCTATCTGGTAATGTTTGCCAACCAGTGATGTAATTAGTAGTCTGATTTCGCTATTGTCTTCCACCACCAATATGGTTTCGGTTGAAATATCAGTTTCTTTTTCGGATTTTAAAATTGCTACCGCTTGTTCTGCTTGTTGCGTATAGATATCAGGAAGGCTTGAATAATCTTTTACACCATCAAAAAGAGCCGTTTTAAAATGTGATTTCCCTTTCTTTAATCTTACGGTAAAGTTGGTGAAACCACGCTCGCCATTTTCAGCAGGTGTGCTTTCTACGGCAATATGCCCTTTGTGTTCCTCTACAATTGCTTTAGAAAGTGYCAAACCTATTCCCGAACCGATTTGATTTGAATGTTGCTCATCTACCTGGAAATAATCGCTAAAAAGATTCTTTAAGCTTTCTGCAGGTATGCCCAACCCATTATCTGAAATGCTAATCGCTACTTCATTCTCCATTTCCAATAGAGAAACAGATATTTTGCCACCTTTATTGCAGAATTTAAAGGCATTAGATAACAGGTTAAACAATACTTTTTCGAGCTGCCGTTTATCAAAAAACAGACTGATGTTTTCCTGCTCGTGTACAAACTCGTACTGTATATCATTTGTTTGGGCGAGATGAGAGAAGGAGATGAAAATTTCGTTAATAAAATCGACAATATTATCTTCTGTAACATGTAGGGTAAGGTGCCCGGTTTCAGCTTTTCTAAAATCCATTAATTCGGTAATAAGCCGCATTAGCCTATTTGCATTATTTTTTATAGGAATAATCTGCCGATTTAGCTCGGTATCGGTTTGATATTGCTTAGAAAGATTTTCTAACGGGCCAAGAATTAGGGTAAGTGG
>NZ_JBFTQI010001166.1:0-1192 GCF_056398925.1 Pedobacter sp. 01T416_2 | reverse complement strand
GTAAAGACCAATACCGAAACCCATCTTCAGCGATTCGTTCGACATTACTTTATAAAATTTATCGAACAATTTTTCACCCACATGCGCCGGTATGCCCGGACCACTATCGCTCACCTCAATCTGCACCCGCATACCGAGGGTTTTAACGCTAAATTTCACAAAACCGCCTTTTGGGGTAAATTTAAGCGCGTTAGAGAGCAGGTTAAAGAAAACGATTTCGAGCTTGTCTTTATCTGCATAAATATCCAGTTCTTCCTCCTCGCACTCAAAAGTATATTCGATATGGTTCTGCTTTGCCAAATAATTAAAGCAGAGGAAAATCTCGTTGGTAAATTTGTAGAGGTTGATCCTTACAATCTTCAAGGCGTCGTTCTCACTTTCCGTTTTTCTAAACAGCAATAGCTGATCTACCAAACTTAACAAACGCCTCGAATTGCGGTAAACAATATTTAAATCGTTCTTCTCTTGCCCTGGGTCTTTCTTATGGATAATATCTTTAATCGGATTAACAATTAAGGTTAACGGCGTTCTCAGCTCGTGCGAAATATTGGTAAAGAAATTCAGTTTTTTCTCATTCAGATCCTTTTCACGCTCCATTTTAAGGTTGGTAATTTCTACCTCGTGTTTTAATCTTCTCTGGCGGTTGCGATAGGTTTGAAAAAGATAAAACAGGGAAGATCCTATAATAAGGTAAATGGCATAGGCCCACCAGGTGCGGTACCAAGGGGGTAAAATCCTAATCATTACGATCTTTTCGTTGTTGCTCCAGGCACCTTCGGTATCGGTACTTTTAATATGCAGTTTATACTCACCTTCATTTAACCTGGAATAATAGGCTGTGCTTAATTTGTTTACATAATTCCAGTCTCTATCCCAACCTTCGAGGTAATAGGCATAAGAAATCTGATCCTGAAAAGAGAATTCTATTGCTGCATAATCGATAGAAATCACCGCAGCACTAAATGGGATTTCTATGCGTGCTAAATTAACAACAGAAATATCGTTATAACCTGAATCCTGATCGAGCGGAATATTGTTGATCCGAAAATCAGTCAGCACCATTTTTGGTATCCTTTTATTTTTCTTGATGCTATCGGGCGAAAACAAGTTGAAGCCACCAATTCCACCAAATAAAAAGTTACCGTTTGCAAGTTTTAATGCAGCATTATAATTAAACTGATTGCTTTGTAAG
>NZ_JBFTQI010001165.1:0-1195 GCF_056398925.1 Pedobacter sp. 01T416_2 | reverse complement strand
GAAATGGATTCTCACTCCCGGCATCTCCTTTTTTGCATAGGTTAACAATTTATCAATTTCTTTCTCAGAGGGTGGCCCGTGGTTATCTCCGGTCATTTGCATGGCCAGATAATTCCTGCTTGGCCAATTTTTGGTGGGTTTAATATCAGAACCGTACAAAGCCGTGTAGTTACACAATATCTTCGAGCCATCGGCACCTTCCCACCAGAAAAGCTCAGGAAATCTTGGGTACTGGCTTGCCGGATTACAGCCTAATTGCAAGAATTTTATGCCTGCATGATTCAGTAAAGTAGGCAATACCCAGGAATGGCTTGGCACATCAGTCATTTTCGCGCTGATGGTTAGTGGAAGTCCGTAAGTTCTGTTAATTTGTGATGAATAACCAAGTCCGCGGACCAGATCTTCATAATCCAATGATTCGGTATGGGTGGTAAATGGAAGTCCGTGTACCACAATTGTCCCATCTTTGATCGCTTTTCCTATCCTTGCTTTACGATCAGCATCTTGCAAAGGGCCCAATATCTGAGCCTGTAATGGCCAGCCAGGAACCGTCCATGCAAATTGCTTTTCTTTGGGCTGGGTTGTGTTTTTTTCTATTACACCTAAAGCTTTATCCATCATCTCTTCCCGGTAACGTTTAAAAACATTTTCGGGCAGATCAGTGAAGCCTAAATCAAAGTGGGTTTTAAATACCACCCACACATCCGTTACCTTCGAAATTTCCTGATTATTTTTCTTCTGATCTTGAGCAACTGCGATTGTTGTGAATAACATCACAACAAAAAGCATCTGTATTTTTTGTTTCATAAAAGCTTAACTGTTATATCAAACACATTTTATAATTTAAGAACATGCCCTTCTTATTTACAATATCTCTCTTTCAGTAACTGCATCATATACAAATTGATATCCCACTGATTGGCTACTGGCATATTGGTTGTGGGTAAATGCACCATATATGGAGCAGGACCAAATTCAGTGGTAATTGTTAACACCTCCTGTTTACCATCCTGATATGCTTTTACAATGGCATCCCACCAGTTCAAATGAACATTCAATTCGGTTGTAAACTCTGGCAAGCGCGGATCTATTACCTGTGCACTCTGCGAATGGCCTACTCTTGAATGGAGAAAACTCTGGCAAGCGCGGATCTATTACCTGTGCACTCTGCGAATGGCCTACTCTTGAATGGAGA
>NZ_JBFTQI010001164.1:0-1195 GCF_056398925.1 Pedobacter sp. 01T416_2 | reverse complement strand
AACGAAACACGAATGGTATCACCCAAACCATCTTCTAATAAGGTTCCAATGCCAACGGCTGATTTAATGCGGCCATCTTCTCCATCACCTGCTTCGGTAACGCCTAAATGCAAAGGATAGTTCATCCCTTCTTTAGCCATGGTTTCTACCAACAAACGATAAGCCTGAACCATTACCTGGGTATTACTGGCTTTCATCGAGATCACCAGATTATAGTAATTCTGGTCTTCACACATGCGGATAAACTCCATTGCCGATTCTACCATTCCACGAGGGGTATCGCCATAATGACTCATAATCCTGTCAGAAAGCGATCCGTGATTAGTGCCAATGCGCATGGCGGTACCATACTCTTTACAGATTTTAACTAAAGGGATAAATTTTTTGTAAATCCGGCTTAACTCTGCATTGTAAGCATCCTGTGTATATTCTAGATTCTCGAACTTCTTTTTATCTGCATAATTGCCTGGGTTAACCCTTACTTTTTCTACAATGCGCGCAGCCATTTCGGCAGCATTCGGCGTAAAATGGATATCAGCAATTAATGGCACATTATAACCTCGGAAACGCAGTTCTTTTTTAATATTGGCCAGATTTTCGGCTTCTTTAATGCTCGGTGCGGTAATACGAACATACTCACAGCCAGATTCTACCATGCGGATCGTCTGTTCTACAGTACCTAAAGTATCCATGGTATCGGTAGTAGTCATCGATTGAATCCGGATTGGATTGTGCCCGCCTAAAGCAATATCACCTATGTTAACTTCTCGGGTTAAATACCTCGAATAAGTTGTTAAACTGTTGCAATATCCGCCTGCCAGATCATGTTTTGCCAATAAATTTTCCATCTGTTTGCAAAGATAAGGATTGTTGGAATGTTTTAATGTTGGAATGTTGTAAAAGATAAAGTCAGGAAAGACCAACAACCTTAATTACATTTTTCATTTATCTAAAAAGGCAAGCACCTTAGTATTAAATTCTGAAACCATTTCTACAGGCACATAATGTGAAGCGCCCTTAAAAATAAATAGTTGCGATTTAGAGATGTTAGCCGCAATAAATTTAGTGTGCTTCTCTAAAATCATATCCTTCTCACCTGCCATTACCAAAACTGGTGCTTTAATCTTCTTCAGGTCAAAAGCAGTAATATGCGGTTCGGTAAGCAACATGGTAAATAACCTAACCTGATACTTAG
>NZ_JBFTQI010001163.1:0-1196 GCF_056398925.1 Pedobacter sp. 01T416_2 | reverse complement strand
CCCTTAACAGTCGTCACCCTGAATTCATTTCAGGGTCTATCTCTAACAAGAAAGATGCTGAAACAAGTTCAGCATGACGTTGCACTCTAAGTAGCTACGTAATAGATCAGATTTACCATTACCACTTCAGATACACTAAATGCTATCCAATACATCACAAAAATCCAGAACATTTTAAAAACTATACTCCAGGGTTTTCTTTGATAAAATACTTTTAAGGCGCTGTACATATACCAACAGATCCAAACTATAACACCTAGTTCAATAACAGTGGTAATTATGCCTTTCTTATCAAAAACATGTTTAATTATTGGGTCAGTAAAAATTTGCACAATAAAATAGGCGGTCATTCCATGGATGGCAAAAATCAGGTGATTTAAATAATAAATATGATTTTTCCTGAAATTCCACATAATAAAAAGCGCCAATAAAGGCATTAACAAAAAGTATTGTTTTGGTCGGTTATGCTCTAGTGTTTCTTGAATTACTTCAGATTTTTCACCAATATTGATCGCTCTTTTTTTGATCATCCGCTCATACCAATTGTCTTGCTCGGTGGGTGGCAATTTCTTTTGCCTTCCTAAATAGGCTGCATAAGTGCTATCGTTTCTTTCGATATGGATATCGTTATAATCTTCGATCATGTCGGCAATGGAATCAGACGCTAGTTTAGCGTTTTCAGTTCTAAGCCTGTTCAGTTCCTTTTCCTGATCAGCAAAACCAAGTTTTATAAATTCTTTTTTCTTGATTGCTTTATTAATCGATGTTGTTGCCTTATTTGCAATGTTTTTAGGTATTCCCGAAAGCTTCAGTGCCTTATTTACACTGTCGGTAACACTTTCATCTCTTCGCTTTTCGGTTTTAGTTGAGTCATGAGCATCTTTTTTTACATGTTTTGGTGAATACACAACCAAAAAATATACTATAGATACGAAGATATACATACTCACCGGATTAATATACCTGGCTCTTTTACCAGCTAAATAATCGAGTGTAACCTGCCCGGGCTTTGTTAAAAGTGGAGAGAGGGTTTGAAAGAATTTATTGTCGAAATGAAAGTAATGCGCTATACTATGACTAATAAAGGCCCAGAAACTTTCTTTTAACTCTAAATTTGGTTGACCGCAATCGCTACAATAATGTTTTTCTACATGAGCGCCACAGTTTAGGCAATTGTGTTCTTTTCTATACTTACC
>NZ_JBFTQI010001162.1:0-1200 GCF_056398925.1 Pedobacter sp. 01T416_2 | reverse complement strand
ATCTGCAATCGAGCATAATGGCTTGGTCCTTCTTGCCAAATACAGAGGCAAACTGATCCATAATTCCACAGTTAACACCAGCAAAAGTCTGTTCTGCCTTTTGTGCAATCAATGCAATATCCATTTTCGGAACGGAAAGTGAAAAAAGTTGATCGAGCGCGAAGCCAGTAGCACATTCTACAGCAGCAGACGACGATAAACCAGCACCCAAAGGCACGTCACCATCGATATAAAAATTAAAGCCACCCAACTGATGGCCTCTTTCTTTTAACTGATCGGCAACGCCTAAAATGTAATTGGCCCAACTGTTCTCTGATTTTTTCAGGTTTTTGATCGATGAAATATCAAATTGCTGATAACTCTCTGAAAATAAATGTATTTCATTATCTTCTCTTTTTGATATGGCTACATAAATGGCTTTATCTATAGCAGCAGGCATTACAAAACCGCCGTTATAATCGGTATGCTCGCCAATGATATTGATTCTTCCAGGCGAACGCACTAAAATAGGCTCAGCGTTGAAAAGTTTTTTAAATGTATTTTTTAAATCCTGTGCATTCATTATTTAATATTTAGTCTTCAGTTTTGTTGATTTTATAGTGGGCTACAGACATCTCTTTTAAACGGCTAGCGGCAAATTCAGGGGTAATATCGCGTTGAGGGTTAGCTAGCATTTCGTAACCGACCATAAACTTTTTAACTGATGCCGAACGCAACAATGGTGGATAAAAATGCATGTGCCAGTGCCATTCAGGGTAATAGCCATTGTTTACTGGTGCCTGATGCATGCCTGCAGAGTATGGGAAAGAGGTTTCGAACAGGTTATCATATTTGGTTGTTAATACCTTAATGGCATCAGCTAACGATTTTTTCTCAGCTTCTGTAAACAATTTAATGCTATTTATATGGCGTTTACTGATAATCATGGTTTCGTAAGGCCAAACTGCCCAAAAAGGGACAAGTACCACAAAATGATCGTTTTCGAATACTATACGCTCTTTTTTCTTTTGCTCCAGTTTTAAGTAATCGCCAAGCAAACTTCTTCTGTGAATAGCATAGAAGGTTTTCTGACGTTCGGTTTCTTTAGCAATTTCTAATGGAATATCGCTCTGCGACCAGATCTGACCATGTGGGTGTGGATTACTACAGCCCATTATTTCGCCTTTATTTTCGAAAATCTGAATGTACTTGATCCAATCA
>NZ_JBFTQI010001161.1:0-1205 GCF_056398925.1 Pedobacter sp. 01T416_2 | reverse complement strand
GGTATAGTGCAGTAGAAAATGTTACGGTTAAGGAACAGGAATTCGTTAGTGGGGGACGAATGGATGGGAACGAAAATATTAAAACGACTATTTCAGAAATATCTCAAATTGGTAAGACAAAGTTAACATATGTTTTGCCAAGCCTTGTAAATTTGAAATACGATGTTATGGAGGTTTCATCAGGAAATAATTCGAAGCTTAGTGCTTTTAGCTCAGCGAGTTCAAGTTCAAAAATAAATTATAGCATAAACAAACCTATTGGGCAAAGCATAAGGGCTACAGCTAAATATTATGAGAATAAGCAGCCAACAGCATCGAAAATTGGTTTTCTATTGAAGTTTATTTCTAAGCTTTTTTAGACCCAATTTAGTTAAATTTACAAACCATGAAAAATATAAGTGTAGTTTTTATTTTATTGATTGTTAGTGTATTTAATGGCTGCGGCCAGAATCAACCAAATACTGGCCAGTTTTATCTTGAAAAGAAAAAGGATTACGAAAAAAAATTCGTTGATCAGTTTCCAGAAAAAGTTTCTTCTTCATCGGATAGTAATCGTGTTTTTTCGTATAGGTATGAATCAAAAAATGATGTAGCATTCATGTTATATGAATACGGTTTACCCGAAAAGGAATTAAAATTGGTTAGAAATAGATCTCAAAAACAGGCAGTTGCTACTTACAATTATTTAGATTCATGTTTGTTGATTGTTAATCGTTTTGAAACAAAAAAGACAATGGATAATTATGAGTTGCCTGATATTAAAGATAGTACACTTCTTGATAAAGAATGCTACCATAATAAACTTCCTATTCCAAATTTCATTATTTACGAGGGGAATAATGGCAATCAGAGTTTTGGATTAGATACGTCCTTCACCATTTATGTATTCGAAGCAAAAAAAATAAATTCCTGGTTAAAAGAATTTAACATGAAACCTGCTTATCAAATGCCAAAACAATGGCAAAATGGTTATTCAAAGGGGATTGCTATTAGTAAAGAAAAAAGAACTGTAATATACTGGACTGTCATTTGGTAATCGGTTTTAACTTATCCCCATCTATCCGTAGTCTTGTGAATTGGAGATAGGGTGCATAAACCAATTTGATTGACCCCATCCCACCAATTTTAGTATATAGCGAAATTAGCTATAAATCAGGATCTTGCTGATTATTTGTTTTTGGTGAAGAGGGGTCAATATGCTATGG
>NZ_JBFTQI010001160.1:0-1206 GCF_056398925.1 Pedobacter sp. 01T416_2 | reverse complement strand
AAGTAGAAGTAACCATGTTATCCATAATTGGCATTTCGGTAATTTCTGGCTGATAATAATAATCGTAATCATCCCACGACCAGCCATCGCCAAAAAAACTGCCAGAATATCGTCCGGGAGAAAAGAATAGTTTTTTGTTCGAAGCCAAAAGAAAATTGTAAGCCGATTTGTCTTTTACTGCAAACTGTAAAAAAGACGGATCGCCTGTACCCCAAAAAATCAATGAATCATTCCGTTCAATATATTTTAAAGCTGGCATTAAATCTGGCAGCATTTTTAAACTCGCAAAAAAAGTATAAAGTTTGGTGTTAGATGCTGGTGTGAAATACTTATTGGCATCTTTCTGAAAAATCATTTTTTTATCTGTAGGATTATAAAGGGCGAAACCAACCTGATATTGTTTGATTACCTGCGAATTTTTAAATTCTTTAGCTACTTTTTTTGAAATGATTTTATTGGTTGAGCAACTTGTTAACAAACAAATAGATAGTGCAAATGCAAGAAAAATGAAATTATGATTTTTTAAAGTAAACATGTTCTAAATTTAGGGGGCATAATTATCAACTAATTTATTAAATTTAGTTTAATGTTAACCAAATATAACCCCGGTGTAATAATCTGTTTACGCAAACTAACAATTTGCTTGGGGTTGGTATTTCTTGCTTTTTCTGGGTTTGGCCAGGAATTCCTTTTTAAAAGAAACCGGCAAAAACAATCAATTACTTTTAAGTGCATCAAAAACCTAATGGTTATTCCGGTGTATGTAAATGGTAAGGGGCCATATGATTTTGTTCTTGATACCGGAGTTGGACCGATGATTATTACCGATCCATCGATTATCGATTCTTTGAATTTTAGTAAACTCCGTAAAATTAAAGTATCTGGCTTGGGCATTGAAACAGTAGAAGCCTATGTTTCCCAAAGTCTGGATGTTAAAGTAGGCAGTACAAGCATTAAGAATATACCAACGGCAATCTTAAAAGAAGATCTCTTTAACCTGTCGGGGCATTTGGGACTGAAAATTTACGGTTTGCTTGGCTTCAGTTTTTTTAACAGCTTTATTGTTGATATAAGGTATAGTGAAAATAGGCTGATTATTTACGACCACGATGCCAAAATTAAATACCGCGGCAAAAAAATACCCATTGAGATTCAGAAACAGAAACCGTATATTTTAGCTACTGTTGATGTTCCTGGTGGTAAAAC
>NZ_JBFTQI010001159.1:0-1206 GCF_056398925.1 Pedobacter sp. 01T416_2 | reverse complement strand
CGTTAATAGCAGGTTTAGGCGATTTTTTAGAAAAAGCAAAACAATCAGCCATTCAAATGGCGATTGGCTCTGCTGCTATTCCCTTCAATATTAATTTTGTACTCGATAATTTAAATATCCGTTCCTATTTCGAAGTCATAGTAAGTGCCGAAGATGTGGTAAATAGTAAACCTGATCCGGAAACTTTTACCAATGGAGCAGAAATTTTAGGCGTTGCAGCCAGCCAATGCATAGTTTTTGAAGATGCACCAAAAGGTGTTGAAGCAGCACAGAATGCCGGGATGAGATGTGTTGTACTTACAACCATGCATACTAAAGAAGAATTTGCAGCTTACAACAACATTATAGCTTTTATAGAAGATTATACAGATCCAGTTTTACAAGAACTTTTCTAAATTAAAACGACCTGCATTTCTACAGGCCGCTTTAATTTCATCATTGTTGGGAGATCACCAAAACAACTATTTGGTAAATTTATATACCGAGCTTGTTTTATACACCTGCCCAGGTTTTAAAACCGTTGACGGAAAAGCGGGTTGATTTGGTGAATCTGGAAAATGCTGTGTTTCTAATGCAATTGCTGTTCTAAAATCATCTTTAGCACCAGTTTTAAAAGTATTTTTACTTTGCATAAAGTTGCCACTATAAAATTGTAAGCCTGGCTCCTGCGTATAAATATCCATCACTATACCCGACTTATCTCCTTTAACCGTAGCCGCATGGAACATGCCCATAGCTTTGGTTTTATTTAGCACGTAGTTATGATCATAACCCTTCCCAAAGGTTAACTGTTCGTTTTTATCGTTTATACGCGCACCAATGGTAGTTGCTTTGGTAAAATCGAACGGTGTTCCCTTAACCTTTTCAATCTTTCCTGTCGGGATCAGGGTAGAATCAACAGGCGCGTACTCATCTGCATAAATCTGTACCTCGTGGTTCAAAATCTCACCACTTCCATCACCATTTAAATTAAAAAATGCGTGGTTTGTTAAATTTACAATTGTAGTTTTATCGGTTTTAGCCTCGTAGTCCATTTTCAGTTCATTATCATCCGTTAAGGTATAAGTTACTTTAACATCTAAATTGCCTGGAAAATTTTCATCGCCATCTTTTGATAAGTAATGAAGCACTAAGGTATTGGCATTTGGCTGAGAAGCATCCCAAACAACATATTGGTAGCCTTTTTTTCCCCCATGAAGGGTATTC
>NZ_JBFTQI010001158.1:0-1206 GCF_056398925.1 Pedobacter sp. 01T416_2 | reverse complement strand
CGTACATACTTACGGCCTAGCGCTTTCGCAATAGATTTTCCTAAAGATGTTTTACCAACTCCCGGAGGGCCAACCAAACATAAGATTGGCGCTTTCATATTACGCTTTAATTTTAAAACGGCTAAGTATTCTATAATGCGTTGCTTAACTTTTTCTAAACCAAAGTGATCTTTATCTAAGATACGTTGTGCTCTTTTTAGGTCGAAATTATCTTTCGTAAACTCGCTCCAGGGTAAATCTAAAAGAAGTTCCAAATAATTTAACTGAACAGAGTAATCCGGTGCAGCAGGGTTCATTCTACCCAACTTATCTAGCTCTTTATCAAAATGTTCAGCAACTGCTTTTGCCCATTTTTTCTTCTTGGCTTTTTCTTGTAAAGCATCGAATTCTAAATCGGCAGAGCTGCCTCCCAACTCTTCCTGAATGGTTTTTAGCTGTTGATTTAAAAAATAATCACGTTGTTGCTTGTCTAAATCGGTACGTACTTTCGATTGGATCTGATTTCTCAGCTCCAGCATCTGCAATTCGACCATTAAAAGCTCCATTACCTTTTGCGCTCTTTCCTGCAATTTATCCATTTCAAGGATTTTTTGCTTATCGGCCATTTCGGCATTCATATTTGATGAAATGAAATTGATCAAAAATGAATTGCTCTCGATGTTTTTAAGTGCAATACTGGCTTCACTTGGAATATTTKGTGATAGCTGGATAATCTGAGCAGACATTTCGCGGATAGAAGCGATTAATGTTTTAAACTCTTTATCTGCTTTGTGCTTTTGTTCTTCGAATTTTTTAACAACGGCTTTAATGTAAGGTTCGTTCTGCACCTCTTCAATTAAGCTGAAACGTTGTTTACCCTGGATAATTACTGTAGTATTTCCATCAGGCATCTGCAACAGCTTTATGATGTTTGCAACCGTGCCAACCGTGTTAAGCTGCTCAAAAGTAGGGTCTTCAATGGAAACGTCTTTTTGAGAAACAACCCCAATAATTTTATTTCCTTTGTACGCTTCCTTAATTAACTTAATTGATTTATCTCTTCCAACTGTAATAGGAATAACTACTCCTGGAAATAAAACTGTGTTTCGCAAAGGCAATATGGCCAACGTTTCGGGCGTTTCCTCATTATTCATTTCCTCTTCGTCTTGTTGAGACATTAAGGGAAAAAATTCGGTATCCTCGTTTATGATTGGCATTGCTGTATGG
>NZ_JBFTQI010001157.1:0-1208 GCF_056398925.1 Pedobacter sp. 01T416_2 | reverse complement strand
CGGTAATACCATTGGTCATCTTTAAGCAGTTTACCACCTTTATCGTAACGTCTGTCGCTGCGATCGCCTGTTTTATATAAGTTTCCTGTTTCATCGGGATTCTTATAAATCACTTTACCATCGCTATAACTTGCCGAAGAAAGACTACCAAAAGTATCGTATCTATAATTGATGCTGCCACTCGTAATGCTGTTTAAGCAGCTATTCAGTTTATCGTTTGGCCCCCAGGCATATTGTTTAAATGCTGTGATGGAACGACTGGCTTCGACCTTTTGACTAATTGGATGGCCTTCATGGTCATAATCGAATGTCGCTCTAACCCCGCCGCTTAAACTGCGGCTGGTTTCCTGTCCGTTTTTATTCCGGCCAATAGCTGCTGTCCATTCTGCTGATCCGCCACTTTTAGCTGCGATGCCATTCAGATAACCAATTTCATTATAATCGTATTTAATATCGGCCCCTAATGAACTTTTTAAACTTGTCAGATTTCCAAAAACATCGTATTGATAATTAATCTGGTAGCCATCCTGTATTTCCTGGGTGATCATACCCAACGGATTGCGCCTAAAACTAACCGAAGAAAGTTCGTTCTCTGCTGTAATGAGCAAACCAAGTTTATTGTATTGAAAGGCTTCGTAAGTACCATCTTCATAGCTGCTGTATACCAATCGGCCGCTCAGATCGTAATTGTGGTACACGGCCTTTCCATCGGCCTGTATCGTTTTAATAATCTGCCCGTCCTGGTTGCGGATATATTGTTGCTCTTGCCCGTCAAAACCAATTTCCTTTACCACATCATCATTCGCATCCCTTAAAAAGGTATACTCTTCACCTTTTTCATTGGTAATACCTTTTAAATTTTCCCACTTATCATAGGTAAAATGAAGGGCCTGGGCATTTTGACTGGATGATTGGCTGCTTCTTTTTTGTGTTTTTAGGCTACCCATTGGGGTGTAGGCCATGTGCCATTCTTCGCGGCCATCGGTGGCGTAAACCGGAAGATCATAGGCATCGTATTTGAAACGTAAAGCCTCTTCTCCAAAATCTTTCACAAGGATTACGCGGCCCATTTCATCACGTTCCCAGATCGTAGTTTGATCACCATCGGGGCTAAAACGGATCAGTCGACCGTAATCATCATAAGTCCAACGACGTCTATTACCTTCGCTCGAAACCGATTCGATTAGTTGATTTAGACTGTTATATGT
>NZ_JBFTQI010001156.1:0-1208 GCF_056398925.1 Pedobacter sp. 01T416_2 | reverse complement strand
TATCTGTTCAGGTAAAAGATGGTGCGATTAAGGGAGAGAGTCGATTAACGGCTTTAATCAAAAATGGATCTGTGAAGGTGATGAATGGCAAAATTAGCATCAATCAGGCAGATGAAGTAACACTTTACTTGACGGGCGGAACCAATTTTATCAATGCGCAGGATGTTTCTGGGAACCCTGCAGCCGCCAATGTTAAAGCACTCAATAGTTTAAAAGGTAAACCTTACACCGAAATCAAACAGAAGCACATTAAAGAATATCAAAGCTATTACAACACTTTTAATGTCGATTTTGGCCGTTCGGATAATGAAAACCTTCCTACAGATGAAAGATTAACAAAATTTGCAACTGCAAACGATCCTGCTTTTGCTGCGTTATATATGCAGTATGGAAGATATTTGTTGATTTCCAGCTCCAGGCCTGGTACTCAGCCAGCCAATCTTCAAGGGATTTGGAATGATCTGCTTACACCACCATGGGGAAGCAAGTACACTACCAATATTAACCTCGAAATGAACTACTGGCCGACTGAAATTCTTAATTTATCAGCCTTAAACGAGCCGCTTTTCAACAAAATCAAAGGACTGGCGAAAACCGGAGCTGAAACGGCAAAAGCGTATTACAATGCCCGTGGTTGGGTTTTACACCACAATACCGATTTATGGAACGGTACAGCACCAATTAATGCCTCCAATCATGGTATTTGGGTAAGTGGGGGCGGTTGGTTAAGTGATCATTTATGGGAGCATTATCAATTTAGTAAAGACCGTAAGTTTCTGGAAAGTGAAGCCTATCCTTTAATGAAACAAGCTGCTTTATTTTACGAAGATTTTTTAGTGAAAGACCCGAAAACAGGTTGGTTAATTAGTACACCTTCTAATTCACCGGAAAATGGAGGTTTAGTGGCTGGCCCAACAATGGACCACCAGATTATCAGATCGCTTTTCAGAAATTGTATAACAGCAGCCGAAACGCTTAATGTAGATGCCGAATTCAGAAAATCGCTAGCAGAAAAAGTTAAACAGCTGGCGCCAAACCAGATTGGTAAATACGGACAGTTACAAGAATGGTTAACCGATGTAGATGATACCGCAAGTAAACACCGCCATGTTTCTCATTTGTGGGGCGTTTATCCTGGAAATGACATCACCTGGGATCATGTTTCTCATTTGTGGGGCGTTTATCCTGGAAATGACATCACCTGGGAT
>NZ_JBFTQI010001155.1:0-1217 GCF_056398925.1 Pedobacter sp. 01T416_2 | reverse complement strand
CCAGTAAGATCTGCTTTTCACTTTTTAACGGAAGCGTGTTGTTATCATTTTTCAGGAGCACAAAAGATTTTAAAGCGGCTTCTTTGGCTAAATTGTGATTACTTTGATCGCTCAGCATCTTTTCAGCAATACTTTCATCCACGTAAGGATGCTCAAACAGCCCCAGCTCGAATTTAGCTTTCAGCACCCTTGACAATGCATCATCTATTCTCGATTTGGGAATGCTACCATCTAAAAATGCGGGCAGAAAAAGTTTATAATGATTATAATCTACCTGGAAGATTACATCAAGGCCAGCATTAAYCGATTGCGCCGTAGCATCTTTATAATCTTTAGCCGTAAAATGTAACACATTGGCACCTCCTACTGCACCTGCATCAGAAATTACGAAACCTTTAAAGCCCCATTCTGTTTTTAGTTTAGTGGTGAGCAGCCATTTATTTGAGGTTGCCGGAGTACCAAAAACGCTGTTATAGGAAGTCATTAATGAACGGATACCTATGTTTTTAACCCCATCTTTAAATGCTGGAAAGTGGATTTCTTCTAAAAAATGTTTATCCATCTCTATCGGGTAGCTATCCCGCCCGCCATCGCCAACATTGGCAATAAAATGTTTTGGGGTAACAATGATATTCTGCCTTTCTATGGCATTCATAAAAGCATGACCTATTACAGTTGTTAGATAAGGGTCTTCCCCATAGGTTTCTTCTACCCTGCCCCATCTTACATCTGTAGCCATATTGATTACAGGTGCCAAAAGATCCCTCAAACCACGTGCCTTTGCCTCATTGGCAATAGCCGTACCAATTTTGGCCACTAAAGTAGTATCGAAACTTGCAGCTAAACCAATTGATTGTGGAAAAGCAGTAGCACCTTGCCTAACCAAACCGTGTAAAGCCTCATCAAATGGAATGATGGGAATGCCCAAACGGGTTTCCTCAACAAAATATTTTTGAATTTTATTTACTTTTTTAGCCAGAGAAAGTCCGTCTTCAGAGGTATTATAGGTTAACATTTGTTGCGCATTACCACTTCCCTGGGCAGCAGCACTAACCTGCAAACCAAAAATACCGTTTTTAAATTGTGTCTTATTTTCAGTTGTAACATCTCCAGGAATCATAAATAACTGCCAGAATTTCTCTTCTGGCGTCATTCTCGAAATGAGGTCTTTTACCCTCAAATCGATATTTAATTTCGGATTTTTATAGGGTAAAGAT
>NZ_JBFTQI010001154.1:0-1219 GCF_056398925.1 Pedobacter sp. 01T416_2 | reverse complement strand
GCGTTTATCCTGGAAATGACATCACCTGGGATAGTAATGAAAAGATGATGCAAGCGGCAAAACAGTCTTTGTTGTACCGCGGAGATGACGCTACAGGCTGGAGTTTAGCCTGGAAAATCAATTTCTGGGCGAGGTTTAAAGATGGCGATCATGCCATGAAACTGGTTAAAATGTTAATGAAGCCAGCCAATAATGGCGCAGGTTCTTATGTGAATCTTTTTGATGCACACCCGCCTTTCCAGATAGATGGAAACTTTGGTGGTGCAGCCGGAATTGCCGAAATGGTTGTGCAAAGTCACCAGGGCTATCTGGATATTTTACCCGCATTGCCAACGGCAATTCCAAACGGAGAAATTAAAGGGCTTCTGGCCCGAGGAGGTTTCGAACTGGATTTAACCTGGGATAAAGGTTTACTAACCTCACTTACCATAAAATCTAAAACAGGAGGAAACTGTAAAATCCGCTACAAAAACAATAATGCAACGTTCGAAACTAAAGCTGGTGAAAGTTATAAGTTGAATGGAGATTTGAAAGCGAGATGAATCAACTTACGAAATCTAAAAGGACTGAGCGGGAGAAGATTTCGTCAGTCTTAGCCTGGATTAACACACGCCAGATTTGCCTGAACACATCCCCGCGAAATTTCCCGAAGAGGTACGTGGGGACACGTACCTTGGCTAGTTGCCTCGGTTTGAGCCCGTACGAACCAAAAAGAATTCAATTTAAACAATTGCTTTTACTGCTGTTATGCTTCATCAATTTTTATGGAGTGAGTTCACTCTATGCACAAAATCAAACCAGGAAAGATGTTTTATTAAATTCAAACTGGCTCAGTATTGCCGATGAAAAAAACAACAATACTTTTGATGGTTTTCAGTTAGCCAGCTACAAAACCTTAAACTGGAAAAAAGTAAATGTTCCGCACAACTGGGATCAATATGAAGGCTATCAACGGAAACTTCATGGCAATAAACATGGCTATGCCTGGTACCGCAAAACATTTAAAAATAACGGAATTAAGTTTGGAAAACGTTTTTTTCTGTATTTTGAAGGTGTGGGTTCGTATGCAACTGTTTGGTTAAACGGTAAAAAAGTGGGTTATCACGCTGGTGGGAGAACAACTTTTACTTTGGATGTCACTTCAGCCATCAAATTAAATAACCAGGAAAATGTACTAGCGGTAAGGGCCGATCATCCTGCAAATATCCAGGATTTACCC
>NZ_JBFTQI010001153.1:0-1228 GCF_056398925.1 Pedobacter sp. 01T416_2 | reverse complement strand
GTGCTCATGTTAGGAGGCCCTCTTTTATTGAGGCAGAAGTAGTTGACGATGGAATTTGGATAAGCGGATCTTCTATAATCGTTATGGAAGGTGTAATGTATTTAGATTGATTCGGACCCGGGGAGCTTTTCGGAAATTGATTTTCCATAGCGGCAGCAAAATGACAAAAAATGCAATTGAGTACCAAAATAATAAATCAATAAAAAACCCTTTTGACGATCTATAATTTAATCTATTAGCAATGCAAAGCCAGCAGGAATAAAACAAAAAAACCTCACATTTCTGTGAGGTTTTTCGTGATCCCGCTGGGATTCGAACCCAGGACCACTACATTAAAAGTGTAATGCTCTACCAGCTGAGCTACGGAATCATTTCCTTTTGTTTAAGGAGGTGCAAATATAGGGATTTATCCTTTTCTTGCAAACATTTTTTGAAAATGTTTTTATTGTTTTTTAGTCTATGTAAAATTGGCGCTTCTAACTGGTTGATTTTAAATTTTGTAAGCCCAAAAACAATTTTAAAATTTATTTTTATTTGAGTAATATTTTCTCAAATCATTGCCTATTCACTCGCTTTTGGGATAAAATTGAGAAAAGACTGAAACTGTGCCTTGTGTTTGTTTTTGTCCAGTTTAAAATAAAAGGCCCCACGGCGCGAACTCGATTTGTCCTTGTCGGCTTGTTTAATTAACAATCCACTGGCCGTAATCTTACGGATAAAGTTCCGGTTATCTATCGGCGAATCGTAAACCTGCTCGTATAAAGCCTGCAATTGCGGTATAGTAAACCGTTTTGGTAAAAGCTCAAATAAAATAGGATGGAGGGCTGCCTGATAGCGGATTTTATCCATAGCGGCCTTAACCATTATATCGTGGTCGAAAATTAATTCGGGAACTTCTTTTAGCTTAAACCACTCGGCATGGTACTGGTCATTGATCTGTTTACTATATTTATTTATATCGATCAGTGCAAAGTAGACTACCGAAACCGTACGTTCGATAGGATCCCGATCTGGACTGCCATAAGCATGAAGTTGCTCCAGGTAAACATCGTGTAATCCTGTTAATTCCAATAAAATTCTTTTGGCGGCACCATCAAGATCTTCATGTTCACCGATAAAACCACCCATTAAACTCCACTTATCTTTTACGGGTTCTATTGCCCTTTTTATTACCAAAAGTTTTAGCTGATCGCCGTCATAACCAAAAATAATGCAGTCTACTGCAACA
>NZ_JBFTQI010001152.1:0-1759 GCF_056398925.1 Pedobacter sp. 01T416_2 | reverse complement strand
GTTCGTGCATTTAATTTAGTCTTAACCAAATGTAACAATGTTTAGGCTTTAGAAGTGATCTTTTCGGCCAGTTTCCGTGCATTGGGAATAATGATAAAGGCCGCAAAATAGGCTAGAGGTAACATAATACTCCATGCTTTTAAGAATTTGATAAACCAATCTTCGCCAAAACCGTAGTTGCGCATTAAACCTACAAACGCCATAATTAATGTCATAGGGATAACCACGAAAAGCGTGTTGATGTATTTGAAATGTTCTTTTTTCATTTTTAATCTGTTTTAATTTATAATGTTGCAAAGGTGCAGCCATTAAAAATCTTAAACTTTGATGTAGGTCAAAAAAGGAAGAGACTAATATTTAGAGGTCGTAATGTTTATTTTGGTTAACAATATATTTTATCGTAGTGATAGGCTTTTAGGATTCGTCATTGCGAGAAGGCTTTTTCAGCCGACGAAGCAATCCTAATGCACACGCTGTTAGCGATCGTTGTAAGATTGCTTCGTGCCTCGCAATTATTTATGGGTTTATAATTTAAGCTGGGCGGGATATCGATCACGAAATAACCATCACTAAATTTTTCAATTTCGGCCCCCAAAGCTTTAAGCATTGTAATGATTTCATTAGTAGAACTTGCTTTGTTCATTAACACCACCTGAATAGTAGAATGGCCCGAATAAGCAATTGTTTCGCGATAGGTTAACATACCTTCATCTTCATCATATTCTGCAAATACTAGGTCGTTATAGGCAAAGGGTGCATAAAAAGGAATGTTTTCAATCTTATAATGACCTTTTTCCTGATCTACAGTTTCGCACCACATGGTTTCTATTGTCCATTCCTCCAAGGCATCGCTATGAAAAGCAAAGAGGACTTTTACCAGTTTATCTTCAGTCATTAATATTTCTCTTCCAGCACGATTTCAATAGCGATTACTTTCCATTCACCTTTAATATTTTTCCAATGGTAAATTTCTTCTGTCTGGATAGTTTGTTTTTTAGAAAAAATAAGCAGATTCGGCTTTAAAATGACTGATTTTCGGGCAATTTTTTCGGTAAAAACTTCGTTTTCAAAAGAAGATTTAATGCGGTAATAACTGGTATGTATTTCTTTAATATGGCCAAAATACTTTTTTAAATCGATTGTATAATCGCGTTTATTAAGCGCTATACCTTCTGCAGGGGTATAAGTTAAGCTGTCATCAAACATGGCAGTGTAGGCCGTTACATACTTACTTTCTAAGGCCTGATCTGCTTTTTTGTGTATCTCGTTTATTGCTGAAATGATTAAATCGGTTTCCATGGCATGAAGTTAATTGTTTGTTTCAGGGTTTTCAAATTTATGATGGTCATGAAGCTAATTTTCCACAAATATCAAAACATGAAACTGCTTGTTTTGTATTGAGTATAAATTATTTTTAGGTTTTGAAAATGAAAGGGCTTATTTCATAGGTACTGTAGCCCCCGCCATACGCTAATTCCGATGAAGAATCGGAACCGCTGCTGTCGGGTTTGGTTGCGTTTTGCTTCAGGGCACGAACCTTAGTCAAATAAACCCGATTGTCGGGAAGAGCTTCCGATTCTTCATCGGAACTCGTACCAGAAAGCGGGACTGAAATTGCCAAGGGCGCAGAACCAATCATTTCCTAATGTTTATAAGAGGCTTTTATGTTTTGGAAATGAAAGGTTAGTGTTTCATAGGTACTGTAGCCCCGCCATTCGCTAATTCCGATGAAGGATCGGAACCGATGAAGGATCGGAAC
>NZ_JBFTQI010001151.1:0-1233 GCF_056398925.1 Pedobacter sp. 01T416_2 | reverse complement strand
TGCCCATGCAGGGTTGTAACGTTTGGAATATTGATACTGGTGCTGCATTTACTGGGAAATTGACCTGTCTGGATATCGAAACAAAAGAATTTTGGCAAAGCGATACCTTGCAAAGCTTGTACCCAACCGAAAAAGGAAGATGTAAATAGTTAAGTTATTGATCGATTATTCTCTTGCTGAAATTAGAGAAAGGCTAAAGAATAGTTAACTTCGCCAAGTTTTTTTGAAAGATACAATGCAGAACAACCCCACATTTAACCATCAGGCTGATATCGTAAATAGTGCCATTAGATTTATAAGCGCCTGGTTTAAACAATCGAAGGCCATTACCGACGAACTGAATGATTTTTTCATTCTCCCAGGTAATAAAGTTATTGGTAAGGATGTTATTATTGGTCGGTTAAAAGGTATTTTCGGTCGATCTGATGAATATGTTGGTGGCAGATACGATATTATTGATGTTAATTTCGAGCTTTTGAATGATGATAAGGGTATGGGCTTTGTTGAAGGGGTTGCAGGTTACAGAGATGTTGTTCAAAAACAATCGAAAATTGTAAGCGGACCTTTTAAACTGTATTTCGCATTGCATAACGGTGGCTGGAAAATTGTAAATATCGAATTTCCGGGTTTTAGTTATTAAAACGACTTTATTACAATAGTAATTCGCCACTTTCCATAATTTTTCTATCTTTGGTTTTTAATGAATTTCCTTTATCCGGGCTTTCTTTTTGCACTAATATCGGTTGCCATCCCGGTTATCATTCATTTATTCAATTTCAGGAAGTTTAAGAAGGTTTATTTTTCTAATGTTCAGCTTTTAAAAGAAGTAGAACAGCAAAATTCTTCTAAAGAAAAACTTAAAAACCTGCTTATTCTGTTGTCGCGGATTTTGGCAATCATCTTTTTGGTGCTGGCGTTTACCCAGCCTTATATTCCAGCRCAGAATCAAAAAACAACAGCTTTAAATAATGTAGTAAGCATTTATATCGATAACTCTTACAGCATGGAAGCCATTAATAAAGATGGTAACCTGCTTGATGAAGCCAAGCGGAGGGCAAAAGAACTGGTAAAAGGTTTTGGAATGAACGATCGCTTTCAACTGTTGACCAATAATTTCGAAGGAAAACACCAACGATTGTTAAACGAGGAAGCGTTTTTAAAAGCATTAGATGATGTTAAAATCTCGGCAGCAAACCGTAATCTTCAACAAATACTAAACCGACAGGGGAATGT
>NZ_JBFTQI010001150.1:0-1235 GCF_056398925.1 Pedobacter sp. 01T416_2 | reverse complement strand
ACCTGCGGCATTGCTTTTTTATAGAACAGCAACAGGTTCTTCATTTTCTTTTCAAGCGAATCGGCATTACCCAAAACAATACGTTGATTACCTACCCTTGGGATCAGTTCGATGTCGTTTTTCTGATCAACCACAATCTGTTCGATCTGAGCATCCCAAAGGGTATCTTGCTTAATATACTGCGCAGTTTTATATAAATCTCTTGCCAATTGCGTATGCAGGGTATCAACTCTGCTTCCAAAAACCTCTGTAATATGCCCTGTAGCCACAAGCACATTGGCCGTGAAGTTTGATGAAATAGGCATTTTCAGTCCATCATTATCAATGTAAAAATCCTGCCCGTTCTCGTTCAATATGCGCAGAATAGGCTGACGTTGTTTTACTTCAATATGCAGTACCCCATCCATATCTACATATACTTTAGCAAAACCGATGTAAGGGTTAGACTGTAGTTTTTTCTCGATCTTATGAATATTGATATTCTCGAGATTACGACCTAAAAGAATACCTTGATCTTCTTTTAAAATGGCATCAATTTCTTCCCGCTCAATAAAGTTATCAGCTCCGGGAATCAGGATCTTAACATCGGTACATTTAACTGTCTGTTTCTTCACATTGATAAAACTCAAAAGCACCACCACCCCTGCCAAGCTGATCAGCCAGGCAAAGCCAGTAAAAATTGCGCTCCAGTTTATCCGTTTAAGCATTGTTTAAAGTATTTTTAAGGGGTTCGATAATCGTGTCGATATCTCCCGCACCTACTGTTAAAATTAATTCAGGTTTTGTGTCCTTAACATGCTGAACCACAAAATCTTTTCCACATATTTTTTTATCTACCAAAGTGATTTTATCCAATAAAAACTGTGCATTTATCCCTTCAAGCGGCAATTCTCTTGCGGGATAAATCTCCAACAGCATCAGTTCATCAGCCGTGCTTAAAACTTTTGCGAATTCATCAGCAAAATCCCTTGTCCGTGTAAAGAGGTGCGGTTGAAAAATCACCGTTAGCTTTTTATCTGGATACAACTGTCTTACCGCATCAAAACAAGCCCTCAGTTCTTCAGGATGATGTGCATAATCATCAATATAAATCTGATTGCCATTATTCACAATATATTCGAAGCGGCGTTTAACACCCTTAAAATTGGCAACCGCTTGTTTTACTTTTTCTGCATCGATACCCAATTGCAGCGCAATGGCAATGGCAACCGTTGTATTTTCGACATTGTGCTTAC
>NZ_JBFTQI010001149.1:0-1237 GCF_056398925.1 Pedobacter sp. 01T416_2 | reverse complement strand
TCTAAAAAGAGCACTTAAATAGTGCTCTTTTTTATTTTAAAAAAAACGCCTAAAAATCATGCTAAAGATGTATCTTTGCATCCCGACAGAACAGTTGGGATTTTTCTTCTTACAAGCACAAAATCTCGTTGCTTTCAGGGTTTCAAAAGAACCAACACTTTAGAATTTTAATTATTGTTTAAGCTTTATCATGCCTAAAGACACTTCCATACGCTCAGTACTGATTATCGGATCTGGACCAATTATTATTGGCCAAGCCTGTGAATTTGATTACTCGGGTTCGCAAGCGGCTCTTTCTTTAAAAGAAGAAGGGATTACCGTTTCCATTATCAACTCTAATCCGGCTACAATTATGACGGACAAGGTTATCGGCGACCATGTTTATTTGCGCCCGTTAACTGTTGATTCAATAGAGGTTATTTTACAAGAGCACATCGACTCTGCAGATTTACCTAGAATTGATGCGGTACTTCCTACCATGGGAGGCCAAACAGCATTAAACCTTTGTAAAGAAGCTGAAGAACGTGGTGTTTGGGAAAAATATGGTGTAAAAGTAGTCGGTGTAGATGTTGCTGCAATCGAAAAAACCGAAAACCGCGAAGCTTTCCGCCAGTTAATGGTTGATATCGGTGTAGGTGTTGCAGAATCGAGAATTGCCAACTCATTTTTAGAAGGTAAAGAAGCAGCACAAGAAATCGGTTACCCATTGGTAATCCGTCCATCATACACTTTAGGTGGTTCCGGTGGTGGTTTCGTACACAAAAAAGAAGAGTTCGATGCCGCTTTAAAACGTGGTTTAGAGGCTTCGCCAACACATGAAGTATTAGTAGAGAAAGCTGTTTTAGGCTGGAAAGAATATGAGTTAGAGTTATTAAGAGACAGCAACGATAACGTAATCATTATCTGTTCGATCGAAAACTTCGATCCGATGGGTATCCACACAGGAGATTCGATCACTGTTGCTCCAGCAATGACCTTATCTGATCGTTGTTACCAGGATATGCGTAACCAGGCGATCAAAATGATGCGTGCAATCGGCAACTTCGCCGGTGGCTGTAACGTTCAGTTTTCGGTTAACCCGGCAAACGATGAAATTATCGCCATCGAAATTAACCCACGTGTATCACGTTCATCAGCTTTGGCAAGTAAAGCAACTGGTTATCCAATTGCAAAAATTGCAGCAAAACTGGCAATCGGTTACAACCTGGATGAAATTGAAAACCAGATTACCAAAACC
>NZ_JBFTQI010001148.1:0-1242 GCF_056398925.1 Pedobacter sp. 01T416_2 | reverse complement strand
AATCGGGACCAGTCCAGCCGCCTTCGCTCCACATGAAATAATATTTACCATTTCTGATGAACATATATGGCCCTTCTACATAATTATCAGGCGTAATTTCTTTAAAAGTTGTACCATCCTCAAAAGGCAAAAAGCCAGTAAAATCTTTATTCAACTTTGCAATATTGCAGTGTTTCCAGCCACCATAAATTAAATAATACTGACCATCTTTATCTTTAAACACAAACTGATCAATAGGTTGAGCGCCATTATAAAACTTATCCACTAAAGGTTTCCCTAAATGGTCTTTATACGGTCCCTCTGGTTTATCGGCAACGGCTACACCAATTCCACCAATTTCTTTATCGCTTTGAATATCATTGGCACCAAAAAACAGGTAATACTTTTTGTCTTTTTGAACAATTGCCGGTGCCCACATGGCTTTGTTGGCCCATTTTACAGCAGCAGTATCTAAAATATGCGGGTGTTTTTTCCATTTCACCAAGTCGTCTGATGAAAAGGCATCTAAAAAAACCTGTTCTTTATACCTGGCCGAATAAGTGGGATAAACCCAATACTTATTGTTAAAAATAGCAGCATCAGGGTCTGCATACCAGCCTTGAAATATTGGATTTCCAGACTGGTTAATCGTTTTAGTATCTTGAGCTAAAGAAGTAAGTCCAGATAAAAGTAAAAGAGATGAGAATAGATATTTCATGGCAGCAATTTAGAAAAAAATAGCTATTAAAAAAATTAAGGGTATTCTATTCCAGCCACAAAGAATGGAAAGTAAAAGTTCAAAGATGTCATCCTGAGGGGGTAATTTATGTTGTAAAAATCAATATGAGTGACCTACAATTGATTTCTTTTGCCCTAAGGCGCGGTCTTGCCTCGGCTCGCCGCCGCCGAAGGGCTCTTTCTTTTTGGCATCAAAAAGAAACAAAAAATGCCGGCTGAAAATTTTTCTTTTGAAGGCAGTTGTGCGGCCAGAACAGTGCAGCCCGAAAAATTTGTTAGGCCGGATTTAAGTAGAACGGGGATGCCGTGCTATGGCCCAGTTGGATGGAAACATATAATCGACATAAACCATTCATATTTAAATAATTACAAAATAACATCAATGGTAGCCTATTGAAGGACATATGTTTTTTATTTCGACTAATAAAGGTCTTCGACTCCGCTTAGACTGACAATAGAAGTTAAATTTATTTAGTTGTTTTGGAAAGCAAAACCCCAAGCCAGTTGGTTAAACCGGTCCTGCCC
>NZ_JBFTQI010001147.1:0-1255 GCF_056398925.1 Pedobacter sp. 01T416_2 | reverse complement strand
GATGTACTTAAAGAAATTCCGATTACGACTATGTTTAACGGTGCAACTGGTTTAAAACTGCACAAAGCAATTAATACCAACATTAAACAGGTATATACCGACAACTATATTGCGGTGTATAAAGATTTTTCACCTGATAAAAGAAGAGCTTACCAAGGTGGCTTTGGTCTATGGTTAAATGCGGGTGTAGAAAGTAAATGGGGCAGTTTGGTGGCTTCTTACTGGAAAGGCAACAACTTTATTTCGATTAAAGGTATGCCACTTTATGAATCGGTTTCAGATAACCTGTACAGTCCGGGCTTAAAGCAAAGTGCTAGAAACATTGTTTCGTTGCGTTATGCTTACCAAAAAGAGTTAATCCCACATTTATACCTTGATGTTCGTTTCGAGCCGCATATTGATCTTGATCATACCGATAAACAACTTCAGTTTAACCATTCATTCTTTTTGACCTACAAACAGGATTTTAAATTGTTTAAGGTGAAGAAAGGTGAGAGGTAAAAGGTGTAGGGTTTAGGGTGATTAAACTCATACCGATTCAAACTCCGCAGGTTTCTAAAACCTGCGGAGTTTTATGCTTATACAGCCATCCGGAGGTCCCCTTTGTGTTCCTACTCCTTTGAAACTTCGGAAGTCCCTGCCAATTAAACCCGATAGCAGCGAAAAACACGAAGGTGAGGAACGAACCAAGGCTTTGAAGCGAATAGCGGGATTAACACCTCAAAAATGCTCCTGCCTTTGCTTTCCAAATAAAAAACAATATCTTTCTTGAAAAAATATTTCAACTATATCTTGCTGATAATCAACTGTTGTTTGGTTATTTTTAACTTTATTTAACTTTTTTTCTCACCTCATGCAACCATTGTTTGTAATCTGCCATCTTCTATTTACAAACACACAATGAAATTGACGCGAAGCTATACGATAAACGATTTGATGGAAGGCTGCAAAGCTGGCGACCGGAAAATGCAGGAGCTGCTTTACAAGCAAACTGCATCGAAAATGTTGGCCGTTTGTATGCGCTACGCCAAAGATAGAATGGAGGCAGAAGATGTGCTGCAGATGGGATATATTAAAATTTTCCAGAAAATAAAAGAGTATAGAGGCGATGGTTCTTTTGAAGGCTGGATTAGAAGGGTTATGGTGAACACCGCGATTGAAAGTTACCGTAAAAATTTACGCAGCTTAAATGTGGTTGAAATAGATGAAGCTTACGAGCAACCATCAACCGGATTTGATTTTGGCACTTTAGGGA
>NZ_JBFTQI010001146.1:0-1256 GCF_056398925.1 Pedobacter sp. 01T416_2 | reverse complement strand
ATTTTTAGGTGGCAGTTCTACTTCATTAGCATCAATAAAAAGTTGTTTTTTTATTTCATCTATAATTTCCACCGGAAAGTTGGCTATTTCGGTTTTTCCGGCGTAAAGCTCATCTACATTTTTAATTTTACCAGTTTCATAATCTTCTGCATTTAAATCCAAAGCTTTTGCTTTTAACCTCAGGCAGATGTCTTTCGATACCAGTACTACTTTCTTATCGGGATATTCTTCTTTTAAACTTAATGCTGCATTTAAAATCTTATGGTCTGTTTTACCTTTTCCATACACTTCTTCCGCATTTATAGTTAAAGGCCTTTCATTTAAAACCACCTTAAATTTTCCTGAATCAGGGCTTTTTAACGAAATCCAATCGCTGATGAGTTTTTGTTTTGAAGTTTCATCAATAAGGCGGATAAAACTTCTGGCCTCAAAATTCCGGGTATCGTTACCGCTTTTAAAATTATCGAGCTCTTCTAAAACCTGAATGGGAATAGCTACATCGTGCTCGTGGAAGTTATTTATCGCATCATGGTCGTACAAAATAACCGAGGTATCTAAAACGAATATCTTTTTTGACGGATTGGAGATTGATTTACCTTTTTTGGCCATTTGGTAAATTTAATATTTTAGGGATAATATGCGGAAGGATTCGCTATTCTTTTTTTGTTCGAAAGATCAAAATTTAAGGCAAAATAAAAACGGGGTTCTTCTTCTTTCGATTCAGTTCCCCGTTTTAACTTTAAAAACAACCGTAGTCGCATTTTAAAGCATCTAATTCTTGTTACTTTGATTTTTCCGTTATCGTTAGGTTTTGCAACTTTTGCGATTCGTGAAAATTTATTTCCAACTCCTCCGTCCGTAAACTTCCTAGTTTTCAATAATCTCTGTTTGGGCCTGTGCGATTTTCTTATGATCCAATCTTTCGATGGTTATATATATCCTTACTCGGTTTAACCCTTTCAGAAATTAATCGTTTTCCCTGTAAACACTCCGAAACAATTCCCCTTTCGGTTCTTTATCTCTTTTGGGTTGTTTTATCAGAATTCAAAGTACTTCGTATTTGATATGATCTAATTTAGTAGGAAAACACGCATTTGTCAAGAGAAAAATGAGAGTTTTTATAAACAAAGTTATCCACTTAAAATTGCTGGTTATCAACAGTTTATTGTTTTTAAAATGTCGTTTCTGAGCGCTTTTTGTGGGTTTTCGATTAGGTTATCAACATTTCTAAAATCACACTTATAAACAAACAATTC
>NZ_JBFTQI010001145.1:0-1257 GCF_056398925.1 Pedobacter sp. 01T416_2 | reverse complement strand
ATGTACCAGTTGACTGGTATTGTCATTCCCCCTTTCGCCGCTTCCATGGAGGAAGAAGATGATCGGATATTTTTGGTCGGGATTAAAATTCTCGGGAAAGAGGATTCTGTAGTAAATAGAGTCCATTCCTTTGATATAGCTTCCCTTGTCGTATTTTTTTAAGTCTTGAGCGTTTAAAAAGAGTACAGAAAAAAGAATGCAGATGGTAAAAAAAATCTTTTTCATCCGTTTTATATATTTTAAAGTTGATGAAGCTATCATGATTTGTTATTTCAAGGTGTGTTTTGATAAATTATGATGGTTTCATTTAACAAAAATAGAAAACCCTGGCTACTTTACAATAGCACAGGGTTCATAACCAAACCTAATTGTCTTTATTTGAGTGTAAAAGATGCTTCTTTTACATCGCGTGAATTTGTGCCAATGAATACTTTAAAATCGCCGGGTTCAGCCACGAATTTTAGATCAGCATTGTAAAACTTAAGATCATTTTCGGAAATGCTGAAAGTGACGGTTTTACTTTCTCCGGCTTTTAAATTAATCTTTTGAAAACCTTTTAGCTCTTTTACTGGACGGGTAATACTTCCCACAAGATCTTGAATGTATAATTGAACGACCTCTTTACCCTCATATTTACCCGTATTACTTAGCGTAACCGATGCCGTGATCGTTTTCCCTTTGGTTAAGGTATTTGAACTTAATTTAACATCGCTATAATTAAACGTGGTATAGCTCAGGCCAAAACCGAATGGATATAAAGGATCGTTGCTTACATCTAAATAGTTGGAACGGAATTTTTCGAACCATTTACCCTCTGCCAGCGGTCGACCGGTGTTTTTATGTGCATAATACAAAGGCACCTGACCTACATTTTGAGGGAAAGTTGCACTCAGTTTACCTGAAGGATTAACATCGCCAAAAAGTACATCGGCAATTGCATTTCCTGCTTCACTACCCGGGAACCAAACATTTAAAATGGAAGGAATATTTTCCTGCTCCCAGTTTAATGCCAACGGACGACCGGTAAACAACACCAGTACCACTGGTTTGCCAGTTTTAGCCAGTGCTTTTAACAGGTTTTTCTGTGTCTCGGGAATCTGGATATCGGTTACACTACTGCTTTCGCCTGTAAATTCAGAACCTTCGCCAATGGTAGCCACAATAACGTCCGATTTTTTAGCAATCTCTAGCGCTTCCTTGATCATTTCTGCTTCGGTTCGAGGATCGCGTTTGTAAGTGGGATTGTGGATGTTAACA
>NZ_JBFTQI010001144.1:0-1260 GCF_056398925.1 Pedobacter sp. 01T416_2 | reverse complement strand
CCGAAGGAGAGCGAATAACGATGATAGGTCACGAGGTATCGTCATTCCCAACTTGATTGGGAATCCTAATGCTATAAACTTTAAGATTCCCGCCTGCGCGGGAATGACGATCGATTATTTAATCTGTCATTGGTAGCGTAGTTGAAGGAATAGATTCTTACTGCCTAGCCTGATCAATCATATTTTTAGTCGCTTCATCCATTGCTAATTTATTCTTACGAATAAAATATTTTATAGTGAAGAAGATTGCAATACCTACTAATATCAACATCCATAAATTTGAAATTGCGATGATGATTTCTTTAAAAATTGTCCAACCATTTACAATACCCAACCAAAGTCTGTTAATAAATGCCGGACGGTAGTCGTACAGATTGTCATTGGCAACAATCATTGTTTTAACGGTGTTATCCTGATAAAAATTAAGGGTAATGGTACTGAATTTTACACGGCTATCGATTTGCATATTCTCGATTTTCCTATCTACATAATCGTCTTTGATATAAAGAGATGATTCGACATTGGCACTTTTTTTTGAGGCTACTTTATTGATCTTTTCGATCGCATCGACTCGGTTCTGTGCCTTTAGTTTATTGGCTAAATAAGCAATGCTTTGATCGTCCATCTTCATCGATTGGTTATCTACAAAAACAGCCATTTTTGCGATGGTATTGGTAAATTCGTCTAGTTTATCAGATGGAACCTTAGCCACCAGATAACCTTGCGTACGATAGGAGGTAATTTCTTTTAACGAATCAGTAGATTGTTTAACCTTATCGGTTTCCTGGATGGAGCTTTCAATAGAAAACTCAGCCACCGTACCTCCTTCCGCTTTAATGGCTTTGCTGAGCTGTTCTTTGGTGTTTTGAACATTTTTAACCCTAAAACGCATATCAGCAGTTTTAATAATTTTTTCGGCTGGCAACTCTACTGTAGCAGTAGTATCTGCCATACTTTCTTTGTCAGTACTGGCGTAATCTTTTTTTTCGGCGTTACAGCCMAATAGGGCCAAAATTATGGCTATAGCAATAATATTCCTTTTCATGATTGTGTGTTTTTAAATAAATAATCATTTTAAATATTTGCTTCAAATGGCCATAAGAAGTGCAGCGTTTTGGTTAGCTTTTAACGCTGTGTTTCCCTTAATACCAGAATTATATTTAGGTAACCCAATACTGAGTTTAGCCTAGTAAGAAGGGAGTTTGGAAGGGTTTTTCGGTTATTATAAACCTCGCAGGTTTTGAAAACCTGCGAGGTTTG
>NZ_JBFTQI010001143.1:0-1261 GCF_056398925.1 Pedobacter sp. 01T416_2 | reverse complement strand
GGACAAGCCTTATATAGAACAAAAAAAATATGAAGACTCTTTAGCTTTCTCTCTTCCACTTATTAAATATTTAAGGTATTTAAATTCTCCTGAAAAGCAAGCCAGATCTATTGGGAGGTGGCTCATTACAACCAAAAGAGGAACAAACCTCGAGCCCATAGGCGCTGACGGCTTTATTACACGATACTTTAACCGTAATGTTCGGATATATGCTAACATTCAGCGTATTGTTGAAAATCAAGAAGACAGGATACTTGTAATTTATGGGGCTACACATATGTACATGCTCAAACATTTATTTACCGCCAGCCCCGAATTCGACTTGAAAGATATAATGGAATATTTGAAATAGAACTAGCTAGAGATGAAAATACGCAATTACTTTAACCATTGGCTTGGAACAACACTTTGTGGCATTGCGCTATTGTTTTGTTCCAGWTACCTTCAAAGTTATATTTTTCCCAGTCAGAGATGGCAGGTTATAGACTACCTATCTTATCTTGCCATAATACTTACATCGTTTGGGGTTACGGCATGGAAAATGAACGGACAGGATGATGGGGTATCAGTAAAGCCCTTGCCTCTGGCTGTTGTAAGGTTAATATTGAGGTATTTTCTTGCCTTTATTTTTATGTACTACGGTTTTGCTAAATTATTGGATAATCAATTTTATCCGCTACTTTACCGTTCAGATAAAGTGGTGAGTCAGTTGAAAGGGATGGACAAAGCCTGGATCTTTTTTGGCCATTCAGAATCCTATAAGTACTTTTTAGGCTCTGCACAGGTATTTGCATCGGTTCTATTATTTTTCAGACGATCAACTTTTGCTGGTTTATTGTTGCTACTAACCATAAGCAGTAATATTGTCTATCTCAATTTCGCCTTTAATATTCCTGTTAAATTTGATTCGTGTTTCTATCTTTTTGTTAATCTCTACCTTTTAGCGTTTTACTTTAAGCAGGTTCAGCATTTCATATTAACCCATCCAGAACCTAAAATTAAAACTAAATACCATATAGTCAAAGATTTATTATTTGGTTTGATTATTCTTTTGATAATATCGGTGTCTTTTTCCTTACAGCTTAAGGCCAAATTTAGTGATACGTGGAAAACAAAGCTTTACGGCATATATGATGTAAGCTCGATTTTAAAAAATGGGAGAATTGATTCAGCACAAAACTTCAAAACATTTTATTTTGATATTGGGACATTGATGAACATCAGAAAAACTGATAATAAATTTGAATGGGCTGATTACAAG
>NZ_JBFTQI010001142.1:0-2200 GCF_056398925.1 Pedobacter sp. 01T416_2 | reverse complement strand
GCTAAAAGGCGTATGGTTTATGCGCCCCAGACCTTACCTCAAACCGTAAACCTCACAAAATATGTTCAAATTAAACTTAAAAATAGCCTTACGTAACCTTTGGAAAAACAAGGGTTTCTCCTTAATTAACATAGGAGGATTAGCCATAGGCTTAGCCAGTTGCATGGTTTTGCTACTGTATGTTGCTTACGAGTGGAGCTACGATAAACAGTTCTCCAATCATGATAAAACTTATGTAGTTTATCAAAACATGGAGGCAAGTGGTAAAACTTTTAGCTGGGCGTGGACACCAAATGTTATGGCTAAAGAAGTGCAAGAAAAAATCCCTGGCGTTAAATATGCTTCTCACACTACTTATCCGAGAAAACAACTCATTACCGTTGGCGATAATAAGATAAATAGCAATGCCGTATTTGCCGATCAGAATTTTATTAAAATATTGGATTATAAATTTCTTGAAGGTAATTCGGCCAGAGTTTTAAAAGATGTAAATACCATTATTCTGACCAAGTCTTTTGCAACAAAGTTATTTGGAAATGAAGATCCTATTAATAAGACAGTAAAGCTCGAAAACGAAGAAGTATTAAAAGTTGAAGCTGTAATAGAAGATGCTCCTGCAAATAGCAGCATAATTTTTGAATGTATTATGCCTTGGGCATTATTCGAAAAGCGTCAATCTTGGGTAAAGGAAGGCAATTGGGGGAACAACATGTGTTTAACACTTGTTCAGTTAAAGGATAATACTTTTTTTACTACTGCAAATGATTTGATGCATGGTATTTACAAACGCAATCAAAAAGATAATACATCAGTAGCTTTATTACATCCTTTAACCAAGTGGCATTTATATGATGATTTTGTAAACGGTAAATCAATAGGTGGTAAAATAGATCAACTTAAAATATTTTTAGTGCTGGCCTTTTGCATATTGCTAATTACATTATTGGGTTTGATGATTTTAACCGGATTTATTGCGGGTAGTTATCCAGCGCTTTATCTATCTTCTTTTGAACCTATCAAAGTTTTAAAAGGTTTCACGCTTAAAGCAGATTCATCCGCTTCGGTGAGGAAAGTATTAGTGGTTGGCCAATTCGTTTTTGCTGCAAGTTTAATTATTTGTACGGCTGTAATTTATCAGCAACTTAATTATGTTAAAAATAAACCTATTGGTTACGATCAATCCAATTTAATTCAAATAGCGGTAGCCGGTAAAATGAACGATGYTGTTAAATTAGAATTGCTTAAAACGCAATTACTAGCATCAGGCGCTGCAAGCGATGTTACTTTTTTTAGCACAGATTTTACTGAAGGTGGAGATAATACTACAGGTGTAAGTTGGGAAGGTAAAAATCCAAACGAGGCTATTTCTTTTAACCATAGAACAATAGGATATGATTTTGTTGAAACTATTGGAACTAAGATGGTTAGTGGTAGGGAGTTTTCTGCGAAATTTCCTAATGATACAAGTAGTATATTGTTAAACGAAGCAGCAGTGAAAATGATGGGATTAAAGAATCCGATCGGTAAGGTTATTACTTTCTGGGATAAAAAGCTAACTACAGTTGGGATAGTAAAAGATTTTGTAATAGAAAGTGCTTATCAAAGAGTGGCCCCTATGATTTTCAGGGTAAATCAAAGGGACGACGCGAGGGTTATCATTGTACGGTTAAATCCGAATCAAAATATCAGTTCATCACTGGGTAAAATCGATGATATAGTAAAGCAAATGGAACCCAATTATCCTGTTAACCGCAAATTTGTGAACGAATCTTTTGAAGTGAAATTTAAAAATGAAAAACTTTTAGGTTCACTTTCAAACTGGTTTGGTGGTTTCGCAATCTTCATTTCCTGTTTAGGATTATTAGGCCTGGCGCTTTTTATGGCAGAGCAACGCAAAAAAGAGATCAGTATCCGTAAGGTTTTAGGTGCCAGCACTGGCAATATCCTCGTATTGCTAAATAAAGATTTTATAAAATTGGTGGCCATTGCCAATCTTATAGCATTCCCATTAGCATATATTATTGTAAATAAATGGCTTTCAGCTTTCGAGTATCGCATCTCTATATCTGCATTGCCGTTTATAGCCGCAATTAGTCTTTCCGTAATCATTGCCATACTCACTGTAAGTATTCAATCGGTTAAAGTAGCGAAGGCAAACCCTGTTGATGCATTAAAATATGAATAAAACCTGCGTGCAGCG
>NZ_JBFTQI010001141.1:0-1266 GCF_056398925.1 Pedobacter sp. 01T416_2 | reverse complement strand
GGATTACGCTTGATCTTAAAGTTTTTAATGCGCTCAAATTTGGCCAGCTCATTCGAGATTTTTTTAATATCCTGTTCCATCCAATCTATAATTTCCTGATCGCGGATAAAAGGATCAGCCTCTTCAAAAAACGATGGTTTGAGTTTAAAGGTCTCTTCTAAAGTTTCTTTGTTCGGGATAATAATTGCTGTAATAAACTCACGTTTATCTCCGATTAAAAAAAGCTGATCAATTTTTGGGCTTTTCAGGTAAATGTTTTCTACCGGGGTAGGGTAAACATTTTTGCCATAAGCATTTACGATCATGTTTTTTAAACGGTCGGTGATCTGTAAATTACCTTTATAAAAACGGCCAATATCTCCGGTATGGAACCACATGTCTTTATCTATCGCTTCGGCTGTTTCTGCTGGTTTGTTAAAGTAACCTTTCATTACACAGTGACCGCGTACAATTACTTCACCTTCGGCGCATTCAAATTCTTCGTTAAAAGTATTGTGTGTCTGGATACTGAGCATTTCTTTAGTTTCGACATCTTGTATACCCACTTCAATTCCTGGAATTACGCGGCCAACAGTGCCATAAACCTGCCTGTGGTATTCGGTAACCGACATTACGGGCGAAGTTTCTGTTAAGCCAAATCCTTCTAATATCTTAATGCCCAGATCGCCAAAAAATTCACCCACATTTTTAGGTAGGGCGGCACCGCCCGAAATCATAAACTTTAAACGGCCACCTGTTTTTTCTTTGATTTTACTAAAAACCAGTTTCTCTGCTATTCCCTTTTTGGCTGATAAAATGAAGCCTGGATTTTTGCCAGCTTCTTTAGCTAAACGATATTTGTTACCAGTTTCTAAGGCCCAGGTAAATATTTTTGCTTTTGTACCTCCACCAGCAGTTCCTCCTTTTATCGCTTTATCGTGTATGCGTTCTAAAAGGCGCGGAACGCAGCTCATTACGGTAGGACGAACTTCGCCCATATTTTTGGCCAATAGCTCTAAACTTTGGGCAAATGCAATTTTACAGCCTTGTGCGCAACAAACATGGTAGGTTGCTGTACGCTCGAATACGTGCGATAGCGGTAGAAAAGAAAGAAAAGTTTCCGTTTGATCGATCACAGGGATCTGTTGCAAGCAAACCTCCACATTCTTAACAAAGTTATAATGGGTAAGCATTACACCTTTTGGGGTTCCTGTTGTTCCCGAGGTGTAAATTAAAGAGGAAACATCGTCAGGTAAAACCAAACTTCTGCATTGGTCAATGTCAGCC
>NZ_JBFTQI010001140.1:0-1268 GCF_056398925.1 Pedobacter sp. 01T416_2 | reverse complement strand
CCGTAAGCGGATCCATGATATCGTGATTTAAATTAACTGTTGTTCCTGGATCTGCCAATGTAACAGCTGTAATATCGATTTTTGATGTTGCCGTTGCCGTAGTTTGATAAGAAGGATTAAGCACAACTCTGAATTTACTATCAGAAGTTAACCCGATATTGAAACTCTTTCTTTCTGCAGAAGTCTGTTTATCGGCGCTAAAATCTACATAAACTATATTTGTATAGTTTGATTCTGCTGTTTTACCACTAAGTGTTAAAGTACTTCCATCGGAAGGTGGAGCAACAAAAATAGGTTCTTCTGTATTCTTTTTACAGGCCGTAAGTGTTGCAGCTAAAAACGCGATAGCGATTAATGAGTTCAGTTTGTTCATGTTATTATAATTAATGTTGTTTATTGTTAAAATTTATTCCAGTTATAGATTAGCCCAAGCACATACGATCGGCCATAACTATATGGAACATCGCCACCTGTGCTGTGTGCTCCACCAGTTGCAGTTGAAGTGTTGCTCAATTGTGTAACATTAAAGAGGTTTTTAATACCTGCATTAATGGTTAAAGACTTAAATAGATTTTTGTTCAGCATTAAATCTGCGGTATGGAAATCGCCAATTTTTGTCAGTTTTACTGAGTTGGGATCGTTTTCGGCTGTAAGTTTATAGTTTGGCAAGCTCCCTGTATATTTATAAAAGAGGCTGATACTCCCATTTATTTTCGGAAGCGTATAAGTTATATTCGAGTTTACTTCCGTAGCCCATGCAAATTCAGGAGTCCCCAAGTCTGGATTACTCACGCTTAAATCATTGTATCGGCCGATATACGAGACGCCAAGTGTAGCCTGAATATCTTTATAAATCAATGTATTGTCTAACGTAGCACCTGTTGTTTTATACTTATCTACATTAAATAGCGAGGTTATGGAGTTATCTGTTGGTGACTGAGCAAAATTAATCCTGTTTTTAAACAAATTGTAGAAACCCGATAACGTAGAACGGAACTGCAGATCTTTTTCATGTATACCGGCCCAAGCCAAAGAGCCATTAAAACTGTTCGATTCTTCGGCTTTTAAATTGGGGTTACCCAAAATATTATGACTCGCATCTACAAAATCGTAATATAGTTCCCTCAGTGCTGGAGAACGAAAACCTTTAGCGTAAGCCAATCGAAGATCTAAATCTTTGGTTAAAGTAAATTTGGTATTTAATGATGGAATTACAGGAGGGGCATCGTAAATGGAGTTTTTAATAAACCTCAATCCTGGTCTTACAC
>NZ_JBFTQI010001139.1:0-1268 GCF_056398925.1 Pedobacter sp. 01T416_2 | reverse complement strand
GAGCAACACTATCCGGTGCTTTATTCAGGTGCTCAAGGCCGTTGCGCACATGAGATGATTTTAGATTGCCGTTCGTTCAAAGCTTTCGGAATCGAAGTAACTGATATCGCAAAACGTTTAATGGATTATGGTTTCCACGCACCAACGGTTTCTTTCCCGGTTGCGGGTACTTTAATGGTTGAGCCTACCGAATCGGAGCCTAAACATGAGTTAGACCGTTTCTGTGATGCCTTAATCGCGATTAAAAACGAAATTACCGCTGTAGAAAATGGTACTTTAGATAAAACTGATAACCCATTAAAAAATGCACCTCATACGGTTTCGGTAATTACCGCTAACGAATGGGATCATGCATATAGTCGTCAAACAGCTGCGTTTCCACTTCCTTATGTGTTAGAGCGTAAGTTCTGGCCTTCAGTTGGTCGTGTTAACGATAGCCATGGTGATAGGGCATTAATCTGTGCTTGTCCGCCGATTGAGAGTTACTTAGAAGAGATCGTTCCTTAATAAGGTAGAAGGCGGGAAGGTAGAGGGTTTAAGGTTTTCCTTTCCATCGCCTTAATTACTCCCAATCGTCATTGCAAGGAGGTACGACGAAGCAATCTATTTAGATAAATCATCTGCAAGTTTTATGGATTCATTTCATAAGGCTTGCAGATTTTTTTTTTGGAAATGAATGTCACTTTTTCATCGGAGGCGGCAGTCCTGCCATTCACTTCAATCTTTTTGTGGTTTCTGCTCTCGTTATCGTCATTGCTAGGAGAAACAACGAAGCAATCTTTTACTGTAAGTGCAAACAAAAAGGATTTTCGCTACTGTCAGGTTTATAAAGGAGGGGACTGGGTGGGAAACCAATTCAGAACGAGCGGTATTTAACTTAGCGGGTGCAATAATATAAATCGCGGGTAAGTTAATATAAATCACGGGTGGGTTAATGTAAATCGCGGGTGCGTTATTATAAAAATAAGGTCCGTTATTGTAAAAAGCGGATGCATTAATATAAAAGCCAAACGCAGTAATATAAAAAGCGGGTGCTTTATTTATAATTTAAAGACCAGCTGCTTTTGATCCCATTTCATCGGCTTCTTTTTCTAAATCAGCATCGTCGTTAACTGTTATATCGGAATTTAATTGTGTTGTTGGTTTAACTCTACCTTGTTTTTGCTGTACCACATGCCATGCCTCATGCGGTAAATGCGCTTCTTCATTAGCAGCTAAATGAACATCAGTACCATTCGCATAGGCCAAAGCATTTAATTGTGCAGGTT
>NZ_JBFTQI010001138.1:0-1279 GCF_056398925.1 Pedobacter sp. 01T416_2 | reverse complement strand
GTATTCAGTAGCGCGTTTAATGGTGCTGGTGATACCTGGACACCTACCAAAATTAATGTTTTTGCCTTTTGGTTGTTCCAGATTCCTTTGGCTTACTTTTTAGCCAAATTTTTAGAAATGGGCCCAACAGGTGTTTTTATTGCCATCCCAACAGCTGAAGCAGGTATTGCGATAGCTGCCTATATCTTGTTTAAAAAGGGTAAATGGAAAAAAACAATGGTTTAGGTAATCTATAACAGAATTTAACCACAGATCAATGATGAGCACAGATGGATTTATATTTGTATTATCTATGAATATCTGTGGTTAAAATTCTTATTCTTCCATCCCCTTCAGATCGATTTTATTAAACATAAACAAGTAGTATAAAATACAACCGGCTAACAACACCAAACTGAACAAAAGATAATAATGCGCAAGGATTGACCACATGGCAATAAAAAAGAAAAACAGCAACCATTTGAGGTAATTGTCCATATCTAACCGAACGATATACACTAACGCCAATAGGAAAAATAGCCCGGATAAACTAAACAGAAGCCCATTGGCTATCGCATAGAGGTTAAGGTGAGCGGCTGAAATCAAAAATATCCATTCGGGGATTAATATGATGGCGAAAATTAATAACCAGTTGAATATCCTTTTATTGATTGATAGCTGAAGACTCTTGCTGAAATTCATGTATTCAGTTTCAAATTTTAGCAAAGTAAAAATCAAAACTGCATGGCATAAAACAGATGCCAATAAAGCAACTAATAATACACGTATATCGTAGCCAACATCTGCAAACATCCACAGCATTGCTTTAAAGAAAACAAATGACAACAGCTTACACATCAATAACATTAAGGGTTGTTCTTTGAGTAAATGGAATAATGGCCAGCTGAAGAATGGTTTTTTAAATTTTATTCCAAAACGAACCGGTTCCTTTTCATTAATTAAAAAACTTAATGTTACCGATTGATAAGTTAGCCACGATAAGCCAAAAATTAAAGCCGAAAAAACAATCAGGATACAAATGGCACTAATAAAAAGACTGTAATTGATGCTTAAACCAATAAGCAGAAAAACATAAATAATAACCGGTATGAGGATGGTAAAATATAATCTTAGCCACAATTTTAGCTGCATATTTTTTTTCAGAGCAGCTGTTTCTTYAATAAAATTATACTTGGCTGATGCTAATTTTTGTTTAATAAAGAAATGAACTTTTGCGGCGTATAAAAACCATGAAACAAATACAATAGCAATTCCAACAGGCGATGAAATACCTGCTAAT
>NZ_JBFTQI010001137.1:0-1289 GCF_056398925.1 Pedobacter sp. 01T416_2 | reverse complement strand
GTACCAATGGCATTACCGGTTAAAATAAAATCAGAATTGGTGATCGAAACCCCTGTAGTTCTGTTTCCGCCGATAATATTATTGCGCACATAAAGTGCCGTATTTACCGCATTGACCTTTAAACCTGCAATTTCTAAAGCGGAGGAAGAAAGAAATATCGGTAATTCATGGAAATCTTTTTTGCCCGTATAATCGACCCCGATTTTATTATTGATCACGTTGACATCAAACCTTGCATTGGTGGAGTACGATGACCTGGTGATATCTACATTAATCCTGTTTGCGGCGATAACGTTTCCTTCACCAGGATTATCACCACCAACATCTAGTGCACTATCGTATAAACTGGCCGAAATACCAAAAACATTGGTGTTTGGTGTTATTCCATCATATATTACCCCGATTAAGTTCGATTGGATCTTGATTTTAGTAGCGGTGATGGTGTTAAAATAATAGCTGTTCTGCACAATAATACCGTTAATGTTCCCTCCAATAACATTTCCTTTATTTGGAGCACCAATGGTAATATTATTTGCACGATAATCGATTACAATTCCCGAGCCTTGAGCCATATTTACATTTTGTAAGTTATTGATCGTAGCAAAATTACGGATGTATAAACCATAAACCTCAACGCCAGTAGTTTGGACCTGCGTGGTTGATGACTGGCCGATAACCAATCCCGAAAATGTAGTGTTTGGATATTCAGGCTCCAAAATTACTTTAGCGCCAGAAACACCAAGTGCTGGCCACGCAACCTGCGAGGTGCCATCGATTACTACATTTGAAGAAACCACAGGTAATGCCGAACGTAACCTAATGGTACGGTTGGCATTGTCGCTAGGCGTGCCTGGCAAATTGAAGTTAATGGTAAAAGTAGTTATCCTATTGGCTATAGCCGCTTGTGTTAACCCCTCTCTTAGTGTTCCAGGGCCGCTATCGGCATTACTGGTTACTACATAAGTTTGAGCATATATATTATTGCAGAAAAATAAGCCGACAAATAGGGCTAGCAGTTTTGAGAAGCGCATAAAATTGTTTGGTGCAGCCAAAATACAAATAAACTATTTAGTGGCTAGCGTTTTAGTGAAACAAACGTACATTATTTTTCTGAAAAATAATTGAGCGCTTGACTTAGCTTACGCTCGTTTTTATTATCGCGATTGACCAAATTGTAATGCTATTTGTGGATTGGCCTAAACAAAAAAGGCATCCTGAAAATCAGAATGCCTTAAAAATTTGTTAATTATTGTTTATTTCCAGCCACCGCCTAATGCGCGGTATAGGTT
>NZ_JBFTQI010001136.1:0-1291 GCF_056398925.1 Pedobacter sp. 01T416_2 | reverse complement strand
GACTAATAGATTTATGAGTAAAAATAGACAGGAAAAAATCTAAGAAAGATGGAATCCATTATCACAATCATTAATAAAAATGAAGGCGAATATTTAGGCATTGCAGGAGGTAATTACAGGATCATCATTTCTGGTGAGCAAACCAGTGGCAACTATGCGGTTATTGAAATGACTGTTCCCCCAGGTGGTGGCCCACCACCGCATGCCCACCCCGACACACAGGAAATGTTCCATATTTTGGAGGGAGAAGTGGAGTTTAAAACAGAAAAGGGTAAACAAATCGTTTCAAAAGATGGCTTTGTAAATATCCCTCTTGGTGGAGCCATTCACTGCTTTAAGAACACTTCAGAAAAACCTGCACGATTGCTCTGCACGGTAGTACCCGCCGGACTGGAAAATCTATTTCAGGAAATAGGTGCGCCTGTTCTTCCTGGACAAACGCTACTCATTCCTGAACTAACAGAAGAGCGGAAAGCATTTTTAAAAGAGATGGATTTGAAATATAATCAGCAAACCTACCCAAAGGATTTTCTGGGGTAGTAAGCTCATGACTTGATTAATAAAAGAGATAACAGCAATTGGCACACTTATGGCTTATCAATAACTATGAAACAGATATATCTTATTGTAGCGTTATCGGTAATGCTGCTTACCAGTGCTTGTTATAGTACCAGAACTGCTGGTAATAGCGGCAAAGTTCCTCCAGGGCAAGCCAAAAAAGGAACAGGTTCAAAATCTGCCAGACCCTTTGCTCCAGGGCAACAAAAAAGAAATTAAAAAAGAAAACCCTCCAAATTGGAGGGTTTCTTTCTTTATTACACAAACAACTAATGTTTTCCCTTACCGTTTCCATGGCCTTTGCCATTTCCGTTTCCTTTATTAAAATGCTGTGAGGGTTTTCCTTTATCGCCTTTATAAACCTTGGCATTACCCTTTGCAGGTGAATATTTCTGTCCTTTGCTCTTCCCTATTGCCGATTGCCCATGGTTGCCTTTAAATTTGGCATATTTTACTTTGTGGGTTTCGAAATAACGGTAAGGCTGACGTGAGTTAATTACTACCTTGTAGCCGTTATATAAATCATAACCGCTATATCTCGGTGGAAGCGATGTGGTAAAAACCCAGCCTCCTGCACCCATATAAATAAACTGTTTTTTAGGTACATAATAATAGCTCTCAATATCGGGCAGGTAGTAATAATCTACATAATCGTAACCAACCGGGCCCCATGCAGGCTGCGCACCAATGTTTATATTTACACTTACCTGGGCCTGAGCTTTAAAAGTAAGGC
>NZ_JBFTQI010001135.1:0-1292 GCF_056398925.1 Pedobacter sp. 01T416_2 | reverse complement strand
GCCAGTAGTACGGGCAATATTGTAATAAGACATGGCTCTTAAAAATTTGCCTTCAGCGATAAGCGCTTTTTTGTCGGCATCTGAAATCCCTGGTGACTCTGCCACTTTTTTAATGATTARATTACAACGGCGAACAGCAGCCCAGTTGTTAAAACCATAATCATTAGCTCTTGTAATTGATTCGCTAACAAAAGGTGATGCATTGCTCCAGCTGCCATCGCCAGATGCCATAATGTTTGCAGTTCTCAAGTCAGTTGCTTGCCCACCTTGATAGGCGCCCATGATAGAGTAAGTACTGAAAATGAAAGTTTCTGCGTTGGCTTTCGTGCTCCATACCACATCTTCACTGATCTTATCAAAGGGCTCGGTTTCCAGCACTTTTTTGCAAGAGTTCAGTGCAAGCATACTTGCTGTTACTGCTATAATTGCTATATATTTTTTCATTAGTATATAATTTATTTTAATGGTAATGAAGCTATCATGATTTTATAGTCATTTCATTGTGTGATTTGAAAAATCATGATGGTTTCATCTGTTTATAAATTAGTTTGATTAAAACCCAGCTGTTACACCAAAAGACAGCGTACGTTGTACAGGATAATTATAGTTGTTGGTATTAGATTCAGGGTCAATAAAGTATTTTTGACTTTTCGAATCACTCAATAAATTAGTTCCCGATACATATAGGCGTAATTGTTGGAATGGAGAGTTTTTCAGTACTCCTTGTTTAAAATCATAACCAAATTGTAAATATTTTAAACGAACATATTTAGATTGGACAATCCAAAAATCGCTGTTTTGTATGTTGTTATTTCCATTTGCACTTGGCGAGCTGGTTTGTCTAGGAAAAATAGAATTGGTATTATCTGGCCTCCAGTAATCTTGCTGGAAACCATAAAGTAAATACCCTTGTGTACTCGAACCTTGTAGCACATCACCAAGATAACGGTCTCTATCTCCCGATCCTTGTACTACAGCGCTAAAGCTAAATCCTTTATAACCTAAGTCAAAGGTAATCCCGTAATTGCTTCTTGGCATGGTGTTTTTACCAATTCTTCTTTGGTCATTGCCATCAATTTGGCCATCACCGTTCGCATCTAAATATTTCAAATCTCCAGCTTGAACATTATTGGCGTTTATAATGTGTGCACCATTCATCCAGTCGCTGTTAGAACCATAAATGCCAAGCGATTGATAACCAAGTCCGAAGTAAGTTCCTGGTGCACCAGAGCCTCGCGTGTATGGATTTTTCATATCGGCTTCACTATCCTGCGCAGTACGCTCAGTAAGCG
>NZ_JBFTQI010001134.1:0-1294 GCF_056398925.1 Pedobacter sp. 01T416_2 | reverse complement strand
CGAGATAACTGATAAAAGAGGTGTTCCCGAATCCTACGTATTCAATTTTGTCAAAGTCAGGGTGGTTTATCGATTTCAGGTATTTCATCGCATCGAACATAATAGGTTCTTTAAAAGCCACGAGCGCAGTAGGCATATTTTCTGGGTTGGCAAATAAATTCTTAATTGCTGAGATCGTATTTTCTTTGTCGAAATCGGTGTAAGCAACCAATTCTGATGAAAAAGGAACCTGATTATCATTTAAAGCATTGATGTAGCCATTAAAGCGATCGTGCGTAAAATTAATCATTTTTGGACCGCCTAAATAAGCAATCTTTTTATGCCCCCTGTCTATTAAAAACTTTGTAGCCTGATAACTGYCCTGAAAAGTATTGCCCAAAACTTTATGGCAGCTTAAGTTAAAACTCGGGTTTCGGGCATAATACACTACCGGAGTGCCCATGTTTTCGAACTGGTCTAAATGCGAAAAATCTTGCGTGTGTTTTGAAATAGCCACAATTAAACCATCAACCCGGCTCCGCAACAACATATTTGCAGATTGGATTTCTTTTTTCAGGTCATCGTGAGATTGGCTGATAATAACATTATATCCATTTTGTGTGGCAAATTGCTCTACACCATAAATACTTCTGGTAAAATAGTGATCTAAAAGATTGGGTAAGATAATACCAATAATGTGCGATTTCTTTTCCTTTAAATTAATAGCTGATTTATTGGGCGTAAAATGCAAATCGCGGGCCATTTCCTGAACACGTTGTTTCGTGTACTCGTTTATGGTTGGGTAGTTATTAAGGGCCTTTGATACTGTTGATACTGACATCTTTAACTTTTCAGCCAAGAATTTTAGTGTAACAGGGGTATTATTCATTATCTTTTCCAATCTCAGTGCATAGTTAAGAAAAAAACGCAATTATTTCAAACGTTTGAAATGTTGTTTCAATGGATTTTATTACGTTTTGGCCTATTTTAAAACGTTTAATTTTTTAAGCTTTTCTAAATTCGTAATCACGAGCACAAACTTCCCAAATAAACATGATGAAATCATTACCTGCTGCCAGCAAATGTTGCCAAAAACCTAACTTATGCTTTTGCAGCAAATCACTCCTTATTAATGAAAAACTAAATTTTGCTCAAATTTAGGAGGGCAGTGGAAACACCGTCTGTTAATTAATTGTTAGTTTTGAAACGATCAATTAATTAATATTAAAACTTAAGTTATGCTAAAAACAACCTATAGCGTATTTTTAATCTGCTTTTCGCTCCTTTCATCAATCAGTTACGGTCAGGTTACCGC
>NZ_JBFTQI010001133.1:0-1298 GCF_056398925.1 Pedobacter sp. 01T416_2 | reverse complement strand
TCTTGTAAGAGTTTAAAAATTAGGGTGTTTTTGGGTGGGAGAACGTCAATTTTTTGATCTTGCGTTAATGTGTTTAGGTCTTTTTGCTCCTCCATGGTATCGTTATTAGTCTCTTGCGGTGCATTTCGCAATTCGGGCAAAATTGAAAAATAGCAGGCTTACGCTTTTACATATAAAGGATTTTCTTTTACAGAAAACCGAATTGTGGATAACCCCATTACTTTAGCTCGGCTTTTTTTGTGATAATTGCCTTTATGGGAATCAATGTTGGTAAGGATTACGGCGCCTGGAAAAAGGTAGGGGGCAGCTTTGATGATCTTCCTGTTCGGGATGGATTGGTAACAGAAAGAAAGGAGAAGTACAGTTTTTCTTTTAGCGATGCCGAATTGGTACAGATCAATATCCCTGGCATTTATATCGTATATGGCGATATCATGTTTAAACAGCAACAGATGTATTTCAGGCCCACTTACGATGTGCCCGATATGGTTAAACTGCGTTTTACGCTCTCCGGTAATGGCACTATCTTTAACCGGGTAAATAAGCAGCAGTACATCTTTAATTCCAACCAGCAGAATATTATTTACATGCCTGAGCTTGATGGTACAGGCGAATATGATACCGGCCATAGCTACCGCTTTTTTGAGGTACATTTTGCCAAAGAAAAGTTTTTGCAACTGGCAGAACATTCCACCAAAGCATTGCAGGTTTTGGCAGATTATGCCGATACCGGTCGTTATACGCAGCTGGCGGAGCAAAACCTTCCCATTTCATGGGCCATGCAGCACTGCATCCGCGATATTCTCGATTGTGATTACCCCGAAGGCCTGAAACGTATGTTTATCGAATCGAAATGCATTGAGCTGCTTGTACTCCAGGCCGAAGCTTTTGAACGTGCCATTAACCAAAAACAGCCTGCCGCATTACACTCTGCCTACGATAGGGATTGTCTTTATCATGCAAGGGATTACCTTATTGCCAATATCCACCAGCCACCATCGGTTGCCGAACTGGCTAAAATATGCGGCGTTAACGAATTTAAACTTAAACAAGGCTTTAAAGGCCTGTTTGATAACAGCATATTCGGTTATTTGAGTGATTACAGGCTTAACCATGCAAAAGAGTTGCTGCTCGAAGGTCTACCCATAAAATCGGTGGCATTTATGCTTGGTTATTCATCGGTACAGCACTTCAGCAATGCTTTCAGAAAGAAATTTAGCTTAACACCGGGTAAGTTGAAGGGTTAAGATGGGAATTGATTAATGTGGTACAGGGTGGATTCTTCTTCCGCTCTATGC
>NZ_JBFTQI010001132.1:0-1306 GCF_056398925.1 Pedobacter sp. 01T416_2 | reverse complement strand
TCTCTATACTTTACAAACTACCATTATGGAAAATGGAAAGATTGTAGATGAGTTGAAAACCCCTTACGGAATCAGATGGATCAGCTGGCCCATTGGTGAACAAGCAAACCAGAAACAGTTTCTGTTAAATGGAAAACCGGTTTTTATTAACGGTATTGCCGAATATGAACATCTAATCGGGCAGAGCCATGCTTTTAGTAACGAGCAGATCAGTTCGAGAGTTAGGCAAATTAAAGCTGCTGGTTTTAATGCTTTCCGCGATGCACATCAACCACATCATTTATTGTATTCTGATTATTGGGATAAAGAAGGGATTTTATGCTGGACCCAAATGGCTGCTCATATCTGGTATGATACACCCGAATTCAGAAAGAACTTTAAATCACTTTTAACAGACTGGGTAAAAGAGCGCAGAAACAGTCCGGCAGTTGTTTTATGGGGCTTGGAAAACGAGAGTACTTTGCCTGAAGATTTCGCAAAAGAATGTACAGAGCTGATTAGAAAACTCGATCCGACAGCTTCATCACAAAGAAAAGTAACCACTTGTAATGGCGGAAAAGGAACGGATTGGGATGTTCCCCAAAACTGGACCGGCACCTATGGTGGTAATCCGTTAACTTATGGAGAAGATCTTCAGCGGCAGGTTTTGGTTGGTGAATACGGTGCCTGGAGAACAATTGATCTTCACAAACCCGATGCCAATGGAAAAGGTTATACGGAGAACAAAATGACCGATTTAATGGAGACTAAGGTACGCTTGGCCGAGTCGGTAAAAGATAAAACTGCTGGTCATTTTTTCTGGTTGTATAGCTCACACGATAACCCGGGCAGGGTGCAGGGTGGTGAAGGATTGAGAGATCTGGATCGGGTAGGCCCGGTAAATTACAAGGGCATGTTTACACCTTGGGAAGAACCTACTGATGTATTTTATATGTTCAGGGCAAATTATGCACCAAAACAAACTGAACCTATGGTGTATATTGTTTCTCATACCTGGCCTAACCTTTGGAACAAACCAGGTATAAAAGACAGTATAGTGGTTTATTCTAACTGCGATGAAGTAGAACTTTTTAATGATGTAAACGGCAAATCTTTAGGTAGAAGAAAACGCGGTACAATCGGCACACATTTCCAATGGAACAAGCCTGATATCCGGTATAATGTATTGTATGCCGTGGGTTACGTAAATGGAAAAGCAGTAGCCATAGATAAAATCGTGCTGCAGAATTTACCCCAAAGTCCAAATTTTAATGCTTTAATAAATGATAAAAAGTTAACCGTTCCTACACAGGGATATAAATATGTA
>NZ_JBFTQI010001131.1:0-1312 GCF_056398925.1 Pedobacter sp. 01T416_2 | reverse complement strand
ATCTACTGCCGGCAATCCATTAATGTACTTATCTGATATATTTAAATCGGGATTTAAAAGTTCAAATGCTGTAACTGGTTCTGCGAAATACATCAAATTGCCGTTCTCATGTTTGAAAATTAGCTTATCATCCATTACATTATACTTTAAAGGCATATCTGCATAATGTTTCCCCGATTTAGTGGTTACTTTTCCTTTAACCCAGTAATCAAATAAATAAGGAGAGCCTGTTACATCTTCGTACTTTATTTCTCTTAATTGGGTGCCCTGGACTTCTGCAAATGGAGTAAGTGCATATTGACTATAAGCGTTTAATGAAATAAGTGAGAGAACTAAAAATAGATATTTCATAGTTAAGTTTTTAAAATCCAAAAAGTCCACCACCGGTTTTTGAGCGTGTTTTCTTTCCTGTAAGCATGCCAAAAATACCGCGAACAATTTCTTTACCAATCTGGCGTGTTATTGTTGCGCCCATTACCTGTTCAACAAGGCTCTTTTCGCCCGGTTTAGGCTTGCTTTCTTGCTCGGCCTGTTTCTGAGCCTCAACTTCCTGCTTTTCCTGTTCTGCTGCTGCAGTTTGCTCATTAATGCGTTTAGTTAAAATGTCATAAGCACTTTCAGGATCGATAGGGTCTTTATATTTAGTATACTTCGAACTGGCATGAACAAGCTGATCGAAATCAGCAGCGGTAAGTGGTCCCATTACAGCCCTTGGTGGGGTAAGCATGGTAGCAGATACCTCCGTTGGTATGCCTTTTTCATTTAATACCGTAACCAAAGCTTGTCCAGTACCCAGTGAGGTTAATATTTTATCGATCTCGTAGAAATCTGATTTTGGATAGGTATTAACTGTTTTTTTCAAAGCATCTACATCATTAGGCGTAAATGCTCTTAATGCATGTTGTACGCGGTTACCCAGTTGCCCTAAAACACTTTCAGGCACATCGGTAGGCGCCTGGGTACAGAAGAAAACGCCAATTCCTTTTGAACGGATTAACCTGATAATGGTTTCAATCTGCTCTAAAAATGCTTTCGAAGAATTTTTGAACAATAAATGTGCTTCATCAAAAAAGAAGATCAGTTTTGGTTTGTCTAAATCGCCAACTTCGGGCATGGTATTAAATAACTCAGCCAGTAAGCTTAATAAAAATGTAGAATATAATACGGGCTGATTTTGAACATCTGCAATATTTAACAAACTGATGGTTCCTTTGCCATCAACACGCTCGAAAAGATCTTCTATATCAAAAGATTTTTCGCCAAACATACCCGCTAATCCTTGCTGCTCTATGGCGACGATTTTTCTTAATAT
>NZ_JBFTQI010001130.1:0-2397 GCF_056398925.1 Pedobacter sp. 01T416_2 | reverse complement strand
CCAGCAAGCTAGCGCCTGGAAATGGCAGAAAAAAGAAGAATACGGTAACAAAGGACAGGGTACACCTGCTATTGATGGAACGGACCGTACCATGTGGATTTTTGAACCTCATGTTGCTGAGCAGGTTATGGAAGGTTTTGTTAAAGAAAATAAATTAAAAATTTACCGCGATGAATGGCTGGAGCGAAAACAGGGTGTAAAAATGAAAGATGGTAAGATTATCAGTATCAAAACCTTATCTGGCAAAATTTTTAGTGCAAAAATGTATATCGATGCTACTTATGAAGGCGATTTAATGGCTGCAGCTAAAGTAAGTTACCATGTGGGCAGGGAAGCAAACCATATCTATAACGAACAGTGGAATGGGGTACAGGCCTTGGTTTTTCAGCATGCGCATTATTTTAAAAATAATATCGATCCCTATAAAATTCCAGGAGATAAAAAAAGCGGCTTGTTGACGGGTATTTCTACTGATCAACCTGGACCGAACGGAACGGCAGACCATAAACTTCAGGCGTATTGTTATAGGATGTGCCTGACCAATAAAGCCGAAAACAAAATAGCGTTTCCAAAACCAGACCGCTACAATGCAATGGATTACGAATTGCTGTTAAGTGTGTTTAATGCCGGTTGGAACGAGCTTTTTAATAAATACGATCCTATTCCGAACCATAAAACAGATACCAATAACCACGGACCATTTAGTACCGATTTTATTGGAATGAATTATGCCTATCCTGAAGCAGACTACACAAAGCGGAAAGAAATTATTAAAGCTCACGAAAATTATCAAAAAGGATTAATGTACTTCATGGCCAACGATCCAAGGATGCCCGAAAAAATTCAGCAGCAGGTTAAAAAATGGGGTTTGGCGAAAGATGAATTTAAGGATAATGGAAACTGGCCATATCAGCTTTATGTACGGGAGGCGAGGAGAATGATTGGAGATTTTGTGATGACCGAGCATGAAGTACTCGGCAAAAAAGAAGTGTCAAATCCGATAGGGATGGGCTCTTACGCCTTAGATTCTCATAATGTGCAACGTTATATTACGCCCGAAGGTTATGTGCAAAATGAGGGCGATTGTTAAATCAAAAGCAGTGTTTAATTTTAGAGACTAAAACGATTTATTAGCCTTAAAATGTAAGAACCAAAAATTTTTATTAAACAAACAAACTTTAAAATGAAAAAATATCTGTCATTTGCCGCCTTAATGCTGGTTTTTACAATAAAACTCTTTAGCGCCCCTATAGAGCTCCTATCTCCAGATAAGCGGATCAAAATATCGGTAGCCATTAAAGAAAAAATTGGCTACGCGGTTACATTTAATGGTAATCCTTTATTAGCCGATTCCTATTTACAGTTAAATCTGGCTCAGGCAAAGCTTGGTGAGCATGCAAAATTGATCAAAAAAACATTTTCATCTATAAACACCAGTTCAAATCCTGTTGTACCGCTTAAAAATGCCACAGTGATTAACCATTATAACTTGTTAAGGTTAGATTTTAAAGGCGATTTTAGTGTAGAATTTCGAGTTTATAACGATGGGATAGCTTACCGGTTTATTACCAATAAAAAAGACTCGATCATTATAAACAGCGAAGATGTACACCTTAATTTTAATAATCCCGTTAAAGCGGCTTATTTAGAAACAGGCGGTTTTAAAACTTCGTATGAGATTTTATACCGCCAAAACGAGCTTGGAAAAGTGAATAAAGAGAAGATGAATGTATTGCCAATATTGTTCAACACAGGAAAATATAAAACACTTTTATCAGAAGCAGATCTATACGATTACCCTTGTTTGTTTATAAAAGCCACAGATGATAAAACTGTTGATGCTATTTTTCCAAAGGTGCCATTGGCTTTTGGAGAAGATGGAGACAGAAGTCGGAAAWTTTTAAAAGAAGCCGATTATATTGCAAAAACAGCTGGTAAAAGATCGTTTCCATGGCGTTTTTTTGTTATTACCGATAAGGATACGCAATTGGCTGCTAACGAAATGGTTTATAAGTTAAGTACACCTAACCAGTTACAAGATACCAAATGGATAAAACCTGGCCAGGTAACCTGGGAGTGGTGGCATAATGCCTATGTATACGGCGTGGATTTTAAATCGGGTTATAATCAGGATACTTATAAATATTACATCGATTTTGCTTCGAAATTTGGTATTCCTTACATCATTATGGATGAAGGATGGGCAAAAACAACACTTAATCCTTTCGAACCTAATCCAACCATTAACCTGCAAGAGTTAATTGCTTATGGCAAACAGAAAAATGTAAAAATTGTACTTTGGTTTACCTGGCTGGCAGTCGAAAATAACTTCAACATTTTCGAAACCCTGGAAAAATGGGGAATTGCAGGAGTGAAAATTGATTTCATGGATAGGAG
>NZ_JBFTQI010001129.1:0-1316 GCF_056398925.1 Pedobacter sp. 01T416_2 | reverse complement strand
TGCCAATAGTTAGGGCCAGGTTTTCCATTCGTGGCACGGGTGCCCTTAGCATATGCTGCTTTTATATTTCTGGGCATATAAAGTTCTTGGGCGGAAACGGTATAACCACCCAAACAAATGAGTAGGACAATAGATAATAACTTTTTCATTTTTACGAATAATTTTAGCTAAAAATAGAATTAATGGTTGAATTTTGGATAAGTGTATAAATGAATGTTACCATTGTGGTGATTCTGACATATAATTATAATAAGGAACGAATGTGTTTGTCTTTATTTTAAAGCGTAATTAATGCTTCAAATTGACCTTGAGCGTCACAAAAGGTTAAAATATTGGTCGCTTCTTAATTTTTTATTTGCTTTTGTAATTTCCACATTTTATCTTCGTTATAATTGAAGCAAGACTATGTAGCAAACCAACTATATAGTCTTGTTTGTTTTTTATAGCGTTTGAATAAAATTAATAGAGCAATGACAGAGGTAACATACTACACCCAAGAGGGGTTAGATAAATTAAAAGAGGAAGTTCATTATTTAACAACCACCGGTCGTCAGCTAATATCTAAAGCAATTGCAGAAGCAAGGGATAAAGGTGATTTATCGGAGAATGCAGAATACGATGCTGCTAAAGAAGCGCAAGGTTTGCATGAAGCAAAAATTTCAAAATTAAAGAATACGTTGGCAAACGCACGTTTAATTGATGAGTCTAAATTAGATTTATCGAAAGTACTTGCTTTATCGATTGTTAAAATAAAGAATGTTAAAAACGGTGCTACCATGACTTACCAGTTGGTAGCTGAAACAGAAGCAGATTTAAAAACAGGAAAAATTTCTGTTAAATCGCCAATTGCACAAGGTTTGTTAGGTAAATCGGTAGGCGAATTCGCCGAAATCGAAGTGCCGGCAGGTAAAATGCAGTTCGAAGTGCTAGAAATTTCTAGATAAGCGGATAGTGTTTGGCGATGAGCGTTTAATCGCCTACCGCCAAACGCTTGACCCTAACCGCCCAGCCCCTACACCTTTTAACCTTCCACCTTATGACTATCTTTTCAAAAATTGTTGCAGGCGAAATCAGTGCACACGTTGTTGCTGAAACTGTAGAATATTTAGCGTTTTTAGATGTTCAGCCTTTAACGGCGGGGCATGTTTTGGTTATTCCGAAAATTGAAACCGATTATATCTTTGATATGGATGAAGATCTGTATGTTGGCCTTTGGATGTTCGCTAAAATTGTAGCTAAAGGTGTAAAAATAGCTTTCCCTTGCAAAAAAGTGGGTGTTTCGGTTATCGGATTGGAAGTTCCACATGCTCATATTC
>NZ_JBFTQI010001128.1:0-1317 GCF_056398925.1 Pedobacter sp. 01T416_2 | reverse complement strand
ATGTTGCACTGATGGTTACCGGATCGAAGATTTTTTCTTTGTAACCTATAAAATCTACAGCAACTTTATATACACCGTTTGCAAGACCAGAAACCGTAAAGTTTCCCTGAGCATTAGAACTGATGCCGTTGACCACAGTTTTTGTTCCTGTTTTGAAAATGGTGACGGTCGCAAAATCAATTGGCTCTTTTGTAGTGGCATCGATAACTGTTCCGGAAATTTTTCCCTTTCCGGGATTGGTTTGTGCAAATAAGGTATTAGATAAAGTTATAAGGAAAAGTACAGTTAAAAGGTATCGCATGAATATGAATTATAATATAACACAAATATCACCGTAGATTCTGTTGCAAAACTGAAGAATCCATTTTCTTGCTGAGCCAATATTCATTGTAATAGCATAATTACAGGTCCGCCAATAGTGAGACAGGTAAATACGAGGTTGGTAGTAATGCCTATCCCTGAGCCTGCATGTTTTTCCGTTCAACCCGTACCGCTACCATGATACTGATCTCATAAAGTATCATCAACGGCAAGAATACAATCAGCATGGTCTGTATATCAGGGGTAGGGGTAACTACCGCTGCAATAATCAACATGATTACAACCGCGTACCTTCTGGAACTTCGCATCAGTTTAGGTGTTAGCAGGCCCAATCCTGAAAGAATTAATACAACGATGGGCATTTCAAAAATAATTCCCGTTCCAAGAGTAAGGGTAACAATTGATGACAGATAGGAATCGATGGTGATCTGGTTTTCGATTACTTCGCTCACATGGAAGCCCACAAGAAAACGTATCGAGTAAGGAGCAATAATGTAGTAGCCAAACAAAATGCCCAGAAGAAAAAGCAGGGTAGCATAAAAAACAAAACCTCTTGCTGCTTTTCTCTCTCTTAAATGTAGGGCCGGTTTGATAAAGAGCCATAGCTCGAACAAAAGATAAGGAAAACCCAATATAATCCCGACAATAACCGATGAATTGAGCTGAAGATTGAACTGTCCGGCCATTTCGGTATTGATGATCTTGAAGCTGATCTCTTTAAGGCAATAGCTGGTACCTAAGTTAAAACGGTCACTGATCCAGCACATTATCCTGTAGGTTGGGAAATCAGCCTTTTTTGGGCCTAGGATTATCTTGTCGAAAACGAAATCATAATAACAAAAGGCCCAGATTGTTGTTAAAGCTATCACAAGGGCCGATCTGATCAGATGTTTACGGAGTACATCCAGGTGAGCAAAAAAAGACATTTCACCATGGTCACCGCTATCTTGATTTTTTGACCTAAGAAACCATTTACGAAGTTTATTACTTTCAGAC
>NZ_JBFTQI010001127.1:0-1323 GCF_056398925.1 Pedobacter sp. 01T416_2 | reverse complement strand
CAGATGTATTGTGAAGCTGGAGGCGATAAATAAGTATTAATTCAAAGATCAATGCATACAGAAGTTGCATCCCCCCATTTTTTCTTAAATTAGCCAATTGCCAATCTAAATTATGCTTTCAGAAATTAAAATTGCAACGATCGACCACCTAGATGAGATCGACAAATTATGGGGTTTTGACAGAGCAACACTTGGGTTTATGTCAAGAGGAGCTTTTGTTCAGGCCATAAAAAAAAGGTGGATATTAGTATCTATATCTCAGGATAAGGTCGAAGGTTATTTACAGTTCAGATTTACCCAGAAAACCCAATGCCTAAGTATTGTTCATTTATGCATTGACAGAAAACACCGGGGCAAGGGAATATCAGATCTTCTCATCAATAAACTTGTTGAAAATTTTCGGAATCAGTCCAGGGGGATACGCCTTAACTGCCGGACAGATTATAAAAATGCAATTGCATTCTGGACACGTTACGGCTTTACCCCTAAGGGGCAGCTACCTAGCAGGGGAAGTGACCAAAGCGTCCATTTAATCACATGGTGGTATAGTTTCGGCACTTTAGATCTATTTTCGGCCATCACCACCGACAAGGTTAATGCTGTTTTAGACTTCAACATCATAGCAAAAATGATGGAACCGGACCTTGACGAGCGCACCAAGCAAGAAATACTGGCCCTCCAAAGTGACTGGCTGGCCTCGGAAGTAGAATACTTTAGAACCAGCGAGACAACAAACGAAATCTTCCGTGACCAAAATACAGAGCGGCGTAATCGTAGTAAAGCTTTTTTAAAACACTTCCAGGAGCTTAATATAGATAAAAGCATAATGCCTGAATTTGAAGGCGAGCTGTTAAAAATATACAAGGGCAAAACAGACAATGACCAATCTGATAGGAGACAGATTACAGAGGCTATCCTATCTGGCTTTCCATATTTTGTTACCTTAGATGAAGGTATACTGATGCATCGCAAAGATGTACTTGAGCAATTTGGCATCAGCATTGTCCGCCCAATAGATTTTGTATCAGAAATTGACTTAACCTTAAATTCTATTGATTATTACCCAGACAAGCTTTCGGGCAATAATTTCACTATAGGAAAACTTGTTCCTTCTGAAAGGGAATCTCTTGAAAATGTATTTTTAAGTAACCAAACCGGCGAAAAGAAAACCATTTTTAATCAGCGAGTAACTAACGCACTTGCAAACCAAAATGGCGGCGTTACCGTGATAAAAGAAAAAAACGAAAACGTAGCTTTCTTCGCTTATACTGATGGAGGTAAATTTTTGGAGGTATCGCTATTGAGAACCAAACAGTACAGGCT
>NZ_JBFTQI010001126.1:0-1324 GCF_056398925.1 Pedobacter sp. 01T416_2 | reverse complement strand
CTAACACTATACTCGAACAAGTCGAAATCGAACCTAAAAAAAATTTCCTCATCAAAAAACTTCCTATTCTTCTTGTAAAGTTTTTCACTAATCTGATAGGACATCGCATCATCAAAAAGAAACCGCTCCGCTACCACCTGGTCAAGAAAAAGCTCTTCCAGCTTTTTATATGGGATATGGGAGATATTGATGGACCCAAACATATGTTCTTCGTTACGTAATACCACATCTAAGTAAACCTGATAATAATATTTTTCCATGATATTGTTTTAACGCTTATTATGCACCTCCCAAAGATAAGCAGCCCAACGACAATAAATCCAATTGGACCTGGGCTACTAATTACAGGAAGATTGATTGAAGAACCACTTTAAGCCGAAATGGGGTGATAGTTTAAATGCGGAATGGACGACCTTTTTTGCCAAAATGCCCACATACATCTGAAGGATATTCTATGCTAAAAACTTTCAAAACCGAATGTTATTTCCGCACGCACCAGGTTGTCATGGCCCTCATGTTCTGTACATTGGTCGTCTTGATGGGTTCGTGAAGTCGACCCCCAATTTTTTTAGTAAGCCTGACCAGCATTTCCTGATTAACCAAGAATCGCTCTGATCCGTCCGGAAGAATATACCTCCCATTTCCGATAAAACGGACCAGCGATTCAATACCGATTTCTGAGGCCAGGCGACAGAAGAAATATCCACCGGGTTTAAGTACGCGCCACATAGCGCTTAACATCGCTTCAAAATGTTCCTGGTTTTCYGCAAAGTGGAGCACAGCAGAACTAACGACCAGATCAAAACTTTCATTTTCAAATGGTAATTGTTCCACAGGCGCTATGCTGAAGCTTTCTTCGGGATTGATATGGGGAAAGGCACTGGCCAGATTTTTAAGCTGTGCTATTGCTTCAGGATTTTGATCTACCCCATAAACCTGCGCACCACTTCTTAAAAAGTAAAGCAGGTTCCTTCCTGTTCCACATCCAGCATCCAAAACAGTTTTGCACCCATCATAAGTGCCTTTTAGTAACTGGTCGAATAAATAAATATCAATATTTCCGAAGGTTTCCCGTATATGCTCGCTTTTCATTTCTGGGGCAAAGATAATCACAAATTGCCCGGGATGAAAATCATTGCCCCTGCCAAATGACGGCGTTAGCATCTTGTCTTATAATTAACGCATCGCCCTTGTTCTATTTACTTTAGCGGCTTAGTTAGTTTTCCGGAAAAGAGCAAAGATTCCCAAGCCTATTTATTAAGTTACTGAAACACCTTGGCGTATTTCCTTATCACCAACCGGAATTGCTCAGTCGGTGTTAAAC
>NZ_JBFTQI010001125.1:0-2345 GCF_056398925.1 Pedobacter sp. 01T416_2 | reverse complement strand
CGGGACAGCATGACGATTACAAGAAAGAGAGCTGTCTTCCTGAACTTGTTTCAGGATCTTTTAGAATGGTTAGTTTTATCATTAAGGGGTTAAGAACATTAAGATTTAAATTTATAAGTAAGCGGATATTTTAAACGAAAAAGGGATAAAATCTAATGACTTTATCCCTTTTCTATTTTATACATTATCGTTTACCAGTATACACTATAAAGTGCAACCAATAATCCGATGATGATTAAAGCCCCTACTGCAAAACTGGTTGAGGTTTTAAACATTTTAGCATCGATGGCCAGTCCTTTAGCTTCTGCCTTAACTTTGTTGCTCGCTAAACTGATGATCACCATACCAAGAATACAGAATACAAATACAAAGCCCATCCGATCTAAAAATGGAATTTCATAAACTCCAGCTGCATTTTTAACAGAGAAACCCATTCCTGATAACCATGAAAGATCGGTAAGTTTAGGTAAGAATTTAAGTAAAATTGATAAGCCGAAACCACCGATGGTAGCGAATAGTGCCGCACTTGAAGTTGTTCTTTTCCAAAAGAAACCTAAAATAAACATGGCAAAAATACCTGGAGAAACAAAACCTGTATACTCCTGGATATATTGGAAACCACCTTTTTTATCGATTCCTAAATGTGGTGCAATTAATACACCAAGAATCATCGCTACAATAATCGAAATCTTACCCGTTGTTACCAAATTTTTCTCAGTAGCATCGGTCTTTAATACTTTCTTGTAAATATCCAGTGTAAAAATAGTTGCAATACTATTTGCTTTACCAGCCAAAGAGGCTACCACTGCAGCGGTTAATGCTGCGAACGAAAGTCCTTTTAATCCGGCGGGCAGTAAATTCAGTAATACTGGATATGCACGGTCTGGGTTTACTGATCCATCTTGTAGCATTTCCGCTTGAAAGGCACCATCTTTATATAAAACATAAGCTGCAATACCTGGTAACACGACAATAATTGGCATTAATAATTTTAAGAATGCAGCAAAAAGAATACCGTTCAGAAGCCTTTGAAGTCATTAAACTATAGCCTTCAAAAACACCTGTCGTTCCATAATGGGTAGAAACTAAGTTTAAAGCCAAATAGGTAGTGGCCAAACCACCCAGAATTAAGAAAAACACCTGAATAACGTCAGTATATCCAATAACTTTCATTCCACCCAGCGTAATAATAATGGCAAAACCTGCAATGGCGTACATACAGAAACTTAAATCGAAACCAGAAATACTGCTTACTGCTAAAGCACCTAAGTAAAGGATCGAGGTTAAGTTAACTACAACATAAAGTAATAACCAGAAAACAGCCATTATCATGGCCACCGTTCCGTTATAACGCTGATGTAGGAATTGCGGCATTGTAGCAATTTTGTTTTTCAGGTAAACCGGAATAAAGAATACCGCAACAACCACTAAGGTTAATGCGCCCATCCATTCGTAGGTTGCAATGGCCAATCCCATTTTAAAGCCTGATCCGCTCATACCGATAAACTGCTCTGCAGAAATATTAGATGCAATTAACGATGCGCCGATTGCCCACCAGGTTAAAGAGCCCTCAGCAAGAAAATAATCTTTAGAACCTGTAGATTCCGACTTTTTCTTGTTATAAATGTAGAGCCCATAAGCGGCCACAATAACGAAGTAAATTGCAAATACAATGTAATCCTTCGTGTCTAGTAAATTGTTTTTCATTGATTTATTTTGGTTAGTATACCTTGGGTTATTTAATTTTTAGCTGTATAAGCTGGTTCCGTTATCAGTTTGAACGGTGTAGGAACCAAGCTTGAGTCCGAACTGTAGTAAGTATTTTGAAGATAACGCTTCAATTAAATCGGTAATTTTTTCTTCCTTAACAATATTGATGGTACAACCACCAAAACCACCGCCCATCATCCTGGCACCTAACACATAATCAAGAGGTTTAACCGCATCAACCAGGAAATCTAATTCTTTACAGCTGACTTCGTAATCTTTGCTTAAACCTTCATGCGTTTCGAACATCAGTTTACCCAAACCTTGCAGGTTACCATTTTCCAGTTGCTCCGCAGCGGTTAATAAACGGCCGATTTCTTTCACTACAAAACTACATTTGGTGTAAACTTCCAGATCTTTTGGTTTAACATGGGTTTCTAACATGGCTAAATCTACATCACGAAGCGTACTTACATTTGGATAATGCTCCTTTACCCAGGCAACACCTTGTTCGCACTGTGATCTCCTTTTGTTGTAGGCAGAATCGGCAAGTGCGTGTTTTACATTCGTATTTAAAAGCAAAAGTTTATATCCATCTAATTTTAATGGGATATAAATGTGTTTCATCGATCTGCAAT
>NZ_JBFTQI010001124.1:0-1332 GCF_056398925.1 Pedobacter sp. 01T416_2 | reverse complement strand
GCAGTTAAGGGATCCTGCTCGGGACTTGCCCAAGATTTTTTATAGAGTTTTAAAAATACGGAATCCAAAACCACTCCAACAGCGGCCTGGATTTCTTTTTCACGAAGCTTTTTTTGATCGAGCTGATCAGCTGCTTTTTGAAATTTCTCTAAGTAAAATGCAGTATCCATATTGCGGTTTTGTAATTAAATGTAGCAATAAATTTCGGGGTAGAAGGATCCCATTACACTGATTATAGTCAGTTACCATCTGACTATAATCACAATTCACAAAACGGAAATTAATTAAATAGAAAGGTAATAGTGTCAGATGGTAACATCCGACACCACAAATAGGGTGACAAACCCCGTAAAAACTAATCGTCCAATCCTTTACCACTTAATATCTGTGGCATAAATTTCTCTACCCTTGCCTCACGGGTTTTAGCTTGCTTGGGTGCCGCAAAATGAAGCAGATAAGCTCTTTGACGGCCGGGCGTTAAGGCTTCGAATGCCGCTTTTAAATCTGGAATGTGATCTAATTTATGCTGAAACTCAACCGGAACGGTATATTCCGTAGTCTTTTTCAAATCTACTTTCAAACCAGCTTTTTCTACCTCAATGGCTTCATAAATATAGGTCTTCAAAATAGCTTTAAGCTCCACTATTTCGAGGGCATTGGTAAAGCGCACCTGCCTGCCTACTTGTACATTCTTCGTTTGCTGAATCAGGATCCCAGCGGTATCATTCAATAAAACGCCTTTAAAAAATAAAAATGCGCAGTATTCTTTAAAATCATGTATTAAAACGATGTTGCTGTTGTGTAAGGTATAACAAGGCACTCCCCATTTTAATTCTTCGGTAAGCCCACAATCTAGGGCAATTGTCCGTAGCAGCAACAGTTCTTCCTGCCACCTTTTCGCTTTGTTAAAATAAAAATCAACTTTTGGATTCGTTTTCATATCAGTCGAATTTGTTCGYTTCTTTGTCCTGTTCCTTCCATATGGCTTAAATTATTTTAGTTAACTGAACTAATTTTCTATCTGCAGGCCTAAAGTACCACGACACTACAGTTAACACAAGTAGCAATATTGGCCCGAAGTATGCTGAAGTACTGGTATCGCCAATTGCGATATGTGAGAAAACAGCACCAGACATGGCAAAGAAAAAACCTGCATAAGCCCATTCTTTCAATAAAGTAAATTTAGGAATTAACACCGCAACCACACCCAAAATTTTCCAAATTCCCAATATAGTCAGAAAATAAAGTGGATAACCCAATTGCGTAAACAATGCCACTTCTTCTTTCATTTTTATCAACTGTACTATTCCTGTTGATGACATGCCTAGCGAC
>NZ_JBFTQI010001123.1:0-1333 GCF_056398925.1 Pedobacter sp. 01T416_2 | reverse complement strand
CATCAACGATAAGTAATGCACCCTCGCAGGCTGCGATGGAACGCGAAACTTCGTACGAAAAATCTACGTGTCCAGGTGTATCAATCAGGTTGAAATTATATTCAATATCACCAACTTTATAGTTCATTTGTATGGCATGACTTTTAATTGTTATGCCTCTCTCACGCTCTAAATCCATGTTATCGAGCAATTGTGCCTGCGCCTCACGCTTTGAAATTGTCTCGGTATATTCTAATAACCTATCAGCCAGGGTGCTCTTGCCATGGTCAATATGTGCAATAATGCAAAAATTACGTATATGCTTCATCTTTGCGCAAAGATATGCTTTTTAAGGTAATTTTTAATCTAGAAAATTCTACCCCAAACACTTTGATTTGAAAAGCAAATACAGTGGCTTTTCTGTTACTACAATCCTGCTTTCCACTTTACTCCGTTGCACTCCGTGTACGTTCCAATCGGGGTTATTTTATCAGAGATGGTTTGCTTTTGTTACTTTTCCGGCAAGATGCCTCAGTAAGTAACAAATCTGGCATAACGAAATCTAAAACAGAACTAAAATCAAACATCTTGCTCAGCTTAACCAACATCAATAAAAAATATGGCAGCCATGAAGTATTAAACTTTGGCGAATGGAAAATCGATAACGGAATCCATTGGTTAAAAGGAGGGAACGGAACTGGTAAATCGACCTTATTTCGGATTATATCAGGACAGATTCCATTCAAAGGCGAAGTAATACTCAATGAAATAAACCTTAAAAATGAACCCATAAAATTCCGTTCGAAAATTAGCTTTGCCGAAGCCGAACCACAGTACCCATTATTTGTAACAGGGCAGGAACTGATCAATTTTTATGTTGAAACAAGAAAAGCAGAGGGTAAACAAGCCGAAGACCTTGCTGCTAATTTCGAAATGGCAGCCTTTCTTGACAATAAAATTGGTAGTTATTCGAGTGGGATGCTCAAAAAGCTTTCTTTGATCTGTGCATTTATTGGTAGCCCTGATTTGTATATTTTAGACGAACCGTTGATTACCATTGATGTGGCTTCGGCAGATAAATTGTATCAGTTGATCAAGGAAAAAGCAGTACAGGGAAAGAGTTTTCTTTTATCATCGCACCAGGAAGTTAGCACCGATAAACTAAAATTGGAGACCATATTTCAGATCGTTGACAAACAAATCATTCAACTATAATGCTGAAATTACTAATCAATAGCTTAGCCAAAGAATTTTACCAGCAACACGCAGGATTTTTTCTGGTAGGCATTTATATTTTATTCGGTGTGGTAGAGCCTTCACAATTAATTGGCTACCAAAAGGCCTTGTTATTAGC
>NZ_JBFTQI010001122.1:0-1333 GCF_056398925.1 Pedobacter sp. 01T416_2 | reverse complement strand
ATCTTTGACTGTACAGAAACATAAAACGGCCCTCGTTTGCAACGAGGACTGTTGAGATCCGCATTTGTAATGCAAAATGAACAGTTTAAAGGCGATAAAATCGCCCTTCCCCTCCATCCTCGTTACAAACGAGGACGATAAGCACAGCTTTAAATTAATGCGCTAACAAAATGAATAATCTTTAAACCCTATTCGTTTGTGATATTTTTATTCGTTTTTGCATTATTCTACAAATTGTTAAAATCATTTTTAGCATCCAATACTTTGAGCTGGCTTTACATTTTGTTAGCTGTATTATTTAGTTGTTCCTATTTCAGGTATGTAAACTCAGGGAACAAAAACTGTATACATTCCATTAATATTCAAGTAATTAGTTATATTTAATCAAACCAATAAACTAATTATCATGAAAAAATTATCATCCCTGATTATGGCTACCTTACTTTTTGCAGCATGTGAAAATAAGGAAGCTAAAACTACTGATATGGCAGTAGCAGCAGATAGTACCAAGTACCCCTATACCATTAAACAGGTGCAAAACTGGGAAATGAACCCCGATACAAAAAATGCGGTAACCGCAATGACCCTTATTAAAACATTCGAAAGTTTAGATACAGCCAGTATGAGCAAGGTGCTTGCCGACAGTGTGGCCTTAGACCTGGATGGTTACAAATTTAAGGGGACAAAATCTCAGCTCTTGAAAGAATTACAAGGCGAATTCGACAAAATGAAGAGTTTTAAAATCGACATGCAAGACATGGAATCGGTTGTGAACAAAGATAAAAGTGAAGAATGGGTAAGCCTGTGGTACAACCAGGTGTCTTCGACAAAAGATGGAAAAACCGATACAGTGGCTTTATTTAACGATATTAAATTGAAAAATGGAAAGGTTGTGAGACTATCTGAATATGTTCAGCACCCGATGAAGAAGTAGTTTTTTTAGAAATTACGACAAAACGGGGAAATATTTCCTCGTTTTTTTTGGATTGTTTTTTTTCAATTCTATATTTACACAAAATATTAACGCTCATATTATGGAAAACCAAAGCGAAAGCTTATGTAGTAGCTGCTACAGACCATTTGTTCCTTCAGATACCTATTGCAACAATTGCGGCTTCCCTTTTCAAGGAACCAAAGAAGAAAAAGACCATCACATTGCGAACAGAACCGTTAAGGAGATAGATCTTAGCGATTTGAATAGATCGGTAGAAAGTGCCTGTAATTCGCTGTATTGGATTGCTGGTATCAATGCCGTATCAGCTGTTTTCATTTTCTTTACTGCAGCACCGGAAGATCAGTTTACATTATTAATTATGAATGTAATCCTTGTAGG
>NZ_JBFTQI010001121.1:0-1335 GCF_056398925.1 Pedobacter sp. 01T416_2 | reverse complement strand
GTTTAAAAGGACCAGAAAACTGGGGCATGATCGAAGAATTGGCTGGTTTGCTTGGTGCTGCTACAGCATGTTCTAAACCGGTATCAGATGCAGACTGGAGACCACATTCAGAGCACGTTGGTCAAACCGGTATTGCCATTAGCCCTAACCTTTATATTGCTATCGGTATTTCTGGCGCTATCCAGCATTTGGCTGGTGTTAGTTCATCAAAAGTGATTGTAGTAATCAACAAAGATCCGGAAGCGCCTTTCTTCAAAGTGGCCGATTATGGTATTGTTGGCGATGCTTTTGAGGTTGTACCAAAGTTAATTGAAGCATTAAAAGCACATAAAGGATAATTTTTGTCATCCTGAGCCTGTCGAAGGATTAGATTAAATGTTTCGACAAGCTCAACATGACATCGACAAATATGAAAAAAGTTAAATTAGATATTGTAGGTTTATCTTACAGCCAGACTCAATCTGGTGCTTATGCCCTTGTTTTAGGAGAAGTAAATGGACGCCGCCGCTTACCGATAATTATTGGTGCATTTGAAGCACAGGCCATTGCTATAGAAATTGAGAAAATGACTCCTAGTAGGCCATTAACACATGATTTATTCAAATCGATGGCTGATACTTTTCATATCAATATCCAGGAAATTATCATCTACAATTTGGTTGATGGTGTTTTTTACGCAAAGTTGATCTGCAGTGATGGTAAAAATACACATGAAGTTGATGCCAGAACATCTGATGCCATCGCTTTGGCCGTTCGCTTTAACGCCATGATTTATACCTACGAATTTATTTTGGCTTCTGCCGGAATCGTAATAGAAGGGAATGATTTTCTTTTTCTCGAAAATATGGATTCTATTGCAAAAGAGCCCGAAGCGGATAGCTTGCCTACCTCAACCCAGCAACAAGGTTTTGGTGATTTAACATTAGAAGAACTTCAGCAAAAATTACAGGAAGCCATTGCCGAAGAAGCCTATGAAAAGGCCGCAAGATTAAGAGATGAATTGAATAAACGCGGAACATCATAGTATTGTATCATAAAAAATGTTTCTGCACTAAAAAAAATGTCTAAATTTTTTCTCAAATTCCCTTTATAAAAAGCTAAATTCTAAAATGAGCCAAATTGTTTAAAATAATTTAGGTTCATTTTGAATTATCATTCAAAATAGTTCTATATTCAGCTTTTACTTTCAATAATCAAACTAAACTATTATTATGAACGTTAAGTTTCGCTTAACTATAATGAGTTTCATGCAATTCTTTGTATGGGCTGCCTGGTTAATTACGATTGCAAATTATTGGTTCGGAACCAAACAATGGGACGGTGCAGATTTTGGGG
>NZ_JBFTQI010001120.1:0-1343 GCF_056398925.1 Pedobacter sp. 01T416_2 | reverse complement strand
GTGCTGCGATAACCGTTTCTACGCCTTCTTCACCAACTTTTTGGGCAATCTTATTTAATCCCTTGCTACGCATTTTGTTGATGTAAGAACCCTCAACCGGGTTTTCATATCGATCATTAATGATGTTTTCGAGTTCGAAAATAAAGTTCTGGTTAAAATCTGTTTTAAAACAGCTGCGGCTACCCGTATGGCAGGTTGGACCAACGGCATCCGCTTTGATTAGAATGGTGTCGTTATCACAGTCTACAAAAAGTTCTTTAACAAACAAAAAGTTATTGCTGGTTTCGCCTTTTGTCCAAAGGCGGTTTTTAGAACGCGAAAAGAAAGTTACCTTGCCTTCGGCCTGCGTTTTTTCCAGTGCTTCAGCATTCATATAACCCAGCATTAAAACCTCCAAAGTTTTATAATCCTGAATGATTACCGGGAGTAAGCCAGCTGTTTTATCCCAATCAAGGGTTGATATATCGATATTCATTTTTTATCATGTTTTCGTCATTGCGAGGCACGAAGCAATCTTATTGTGCAGGCTTTCGAACCCATAGCTTTAGGATTGCTTCGTGCCTCGCAATGACGAGTGTATTATTATATTCTAACAGGAATATGATTTCTTTTCAATTCCTGCTTTAAATCGGGAATCAGGATTTCGCCATAATGAAATACCGAAGCTGCCAGTGCAGCATCAACATTGGCCTTTTGAAAAACCTCTGTAAAATGCGCCATACTACCCGCTCCGCCTGATGCTATAATCGGGATATTGATCATTTGGTTTACTTTACTGAGCAACCCACAATCAAAACCTGCTTTGGTGCCATCGTGGTCCATCGAAGTTAACAAAATCTCTCCTGCACCTAAATCTTCTGCCTGTTTGATCCAATTTTCGGTTTCCAGTTCGGTAATTAGTCTTCCCCCATTTAAGTGGACCATATTTTTACCGTTTACATATTTGGTGTCGACTGCCAAAACCACAAACTGCACCCCAAAGGTCTTAGCCAGGTCTTCAATCAATTTCGGATTTCTAACTGCTGCCGAATTGATGCTGATTTTGTCCGCTCCTGCGTTTAATAACGCTTCTGCATCGGCAATTTCAGTTATTCCACCACCAATAGTAAAAGGAATATTTAATTGCCTGGCAACCGATTTAACCATTTCAATCATCGTTTTCCGACGCTCGTGGGTTGCGGTAATATCCAGGAAAACCAATTCGTCGGCACCTTGTTGTGCATATTGGGCGGCCAGTTCAACCGGGTCACCCGCATCACGTAAATCAACAAAGTTTACACCTTTTACCGTACGGCCGTCTTTAACGTCTAAACAAGGGATTATTCTTTTACTTAGCATTTAAC
>NZ_JBFTQI010001119.1:0-1346 GCF_056398925.1 Pedobacter sp. 01T416_2 | reverse complement strand
CCGTTACATCGTAAAAGCTGAAGAATGAAGTGCTATCTTTTGTATCAACCGGTAAATATTTAGAATAGGTAGAGCGCGATAAAGATTGGATTCCGCCCATAATTAAGCCTACAATTGCGGCCAATGAGTAAAATTGATACTCGCCAGTGATGTAATAACCAAAAACACAACAGCCTATCCATACTACAACTACCATAATTAACACATTTATATTCCCTATTTTTTTAGCTAAATACGACATGAGCATGGCGCCGGGGATAGCAACAAGCTGAATGATCAATATCACTGCAATCAATTTTGCCGTTCCTAATTTTAATGTTTTTTCAGCGAAACCAGCAGCAGCAAGCATAATGGTTTGTACACCCATAGAGTAGAAAAAGAAAGAAACTAAAAATCCTTTTAAAACCCTCATTTGTTTAACCTGCGCCCAAACTTTCGATAGTTCGCTAAAGCCATCTTTAAGGATATTCGTTTTTATTTTATCGTGCTGAGGTGTTCCGTTCGGAAGTGCTGAAAAAGGAATCTGAGAGAAACCGATCCACCACACGCCAACCAATAAAAATGATAACCTTGGTGGAAATGAAGCATCAGTAATACCAAACCATTCCGGTTTTAACACAAATAGAAAACAAATCAGTTGGAGTAAAACCGAGCCGATGTACCCATACGAAAAACCTTGTGCACTCACACGATCCTGATGTTCTTCGGTTGYGATTTCTGGCAAATAAGAGTTGCTGAATAATACCCCGCCGATATAACCCATTGCTGCTAATGCAAACAAAATGATACTCATTTCGAGCGTATCTAGCTTAAAGAAATATAAACCGATGCAGGCCGCCCCACCTACATAGGTAAAGAATTTCATAAAAGACTTTTTATTCCCTCTTCTATCCGCAATGGATGAAAGCATTGGCAAAGCAAAAGCCATAATCAAATAAGCAAGCGATAAGGCATAATTGGAAAGCGAGGTATTTACAAAGGTCCGGCCAAAGAAATCCACTTTATCACCATGTTCTTTAGTGGTGGTAATAATGGTATAATAAGCTGGAAAAATAGTAGAAGTGATGACTAAGTTATAGGCAGAGTTTGCCCAATCGAAAAATGCCCACGAACGGATGGTTTTCTTATTGTTTTTTGTTATCATTTGTTTTTTCGCTTCGCGGAAGATTACATTGATTGTTTGATTGTACAGATTAAATAGTTCATTACAAAACTAATATTTTATTGGTAACTTGATTGGCATTTTTCTCACATCTCACATCTCACATCTCACATCTCACATCTCACATCTCACATCTCACATCTCACATCTCACATCTCACATCTCACATCTCACATCTCACATC
>NZ_JBFTQI010001118.1:0-1350 GCF_056398925.1 Pedobacter sp. 01T416_2 | reverse complement strand
GTTACAATTAGGAGCACGCGCCACATATAGTTCGCTAAGCAAACAGCTATTGATTAGTCCGAGGATGTTAATTGCTTACAGGCCCAATTCAAACAATAAAATTTTAAGGTTTTCTGCCGGTGTTTATAAGCAGCCACCCTCATACCGGACCATTCGTGATTTTTCAGGAGTATTAAATATTGATCAAAAGGCACAGAGTTCTTATAACACTTCTCTGGGTTATGAATACGCTTTCGATGCTTTTGGAACACGGCTAAAGTTTACTTCTGAGGCATATTTTAAATATTCTGACCGACTGATTCCGTATAAAATAGATAACCTGAGAATTAAATACCTGGCGAATGAAGTCTCGCGCGGTTATGCTTATGGCGCCGATTTTAGTATAGGCGGTGAGTTTGTTAAGGATCTGGTTTCTTATTTCAGAATGTCGGTTATGCATGCCAATGAAGATATTATTGGAGATAGTTATATCCAGAATGGAACTACAATTTATCCTGGTTATCTAAAAAGGCCAACTGATCAGCGTTTGAATTTCTCTATATTTTTTCAGGATAAATTATTAAATAGTCCAACTTATAAAGTACACTTAAACGCGCTTTATGGCTCAAGATTACCGATTGGTCCATCACAAACACCACGGTATTTAGATAAGTTTTTTATCCCATCATACAAGCGGGTAGATATCGGTTTCTCTAAAGATTTCCTTGATGACGCCGCTTTGCACAAACCCAAATTTCTGGACAAAAATTTCAGTTCGGTTATTTTGTTCTTTGAGGTTTTTAATATGTTGAATATCGACAATACAGTTTCCTACTTATGGCTTAAGGATGTAGATAATGTGCAATATGCTATTCCAAATTATTTAACAGGCAGGCAGTTTAACCTGAAGTTGATTGTGAAGTTGAAGAATAAGCCATAAACTACTAAACCTATTAGTCTTTATCTTTTTGTCTTTCTGATTAACGAATTCTTTTGCAAAAACTGCAACAAAATGCTCAATTTTGTCGAGATTTTTAACAAAATTTAATTTTTTATGATACGATTTTGTGGGCATAACTGCTTTAAAAATTTTACATTTACGCCCATAAAACATTATATAATAAGATGAAGCATAATTTTGGCGCAGGCCCTTGTATTTTACCTCAAGAAGTGTTTAAACAAGCAGCTCAGGCTGTTTTAGATTTTAACGATGGATTATCAATTTTAGAAATTTCGCACAGAACAACCGAATTTGAGGCAGTTGTTGCTGAAGCTGATAAGTTGATAAAGGAATTATTAAATGTGCCGTCGGGTTATTCCGTTTTATTTTTACAAGGTGGTGCAAGTTTGCAATTTGCAATGGTTCCGATG
>NZ_JBFTQI010001117.1:0-1351 GCF_056398925.1 Pedobacter sp. 01T416_2 | reverse complement strand
TCCCAACAGCTAATAAAGGCATCAAATAATGCAATACAGGTAGATGTATAAGCAGAACTACTTTGAACATAGTTAAAGCTTTTTAGCTTGCAGGCAATGCCAGTTATCGAAATCCAGTGTGCTCCTGGTGAAATCTTTTTGGTTGCATAATTCATATGCCCGTTCAGATTCAAAAAGAATGGATTACAGTCCCAGAATTTAGCAATATCAAGCTGTTTTTCATCCAGGTTTTTACCAACCGTGTAAACTTCATTTGCATTAATATAAAAAGCACTGTTTTTATCTTTACTGTAAGCAGGAGGAGCTGCAGGTTTAAACTGATCAGCTGTTTTCATCACAAGAGGTCTTATTTTATTCCAATAAGGTTCTACAGCTGCCATATAGCCGGGAGGCGTGGGGGCCCAATTACCTTCTTGCTTTACTAAACTATATCGCCTTAATTTACGTGTTTCTTTATACTTATCCTGATCCACCCATTTTAAAACGGTATCAGATACCGTTTTACCATATAAAATTGAATTTTGTACTATTGTATCAGGATAGCCTTTAGCCTTATACCATGAAAGTATACTGTTTAAACTATCTAAGGCCACTTGCTCCGAAAAGACAAGCCTTTTTCSAATCTGCCAGTAGGCGTAAGTTRCAGCGACTGAATAACTAATTTGTTTTTTATCTGCATTTGGGATGCCATTAAAGCTATTTAACTGTCCTTTTAAAGATTGAAACTGACTATTGTTTTTTGCCTGAATTTCGTATGCAGCGATGTTTGCATAAACAAAAATTCTACTCGCAACCGGCGGAGAAAATATATCACTTACAATGATATCAGAAAGTGYCTTTTGCGATCTATGCAGTGGTAAAGGATCATTTTCGCTTTTGCGCCACTGAGCACTAGCACCGATTGAAATACAGAAAACAAACAAAAATAAATATATCTTCATGATGTTGGTTTTAATTAGTAGTTTTTAAAAGCTGGACCTTATCATTATTTTTAACAACAATAATTTTTTTGATTGCTCCCTTAATCTCAATCATATTCCTAACGTCGCCATCTATATACAATCCGGAATTGTAAGGGGGCACTGCTTTAAAATCGCCCTTCCCATTCCCGAGTAAAAGTAAGCCCAAACCTGCATCCGCCTGACCAAGCTGTACCCTGTAAGGATAAAAATTACCTCCCAAAAGAATATCATCTTTTCCGTCTTTATTAAAATCATCTACAATAATGCCCCACGTTCTTGAAAATTGTGCTTCAATTGGGAGTACTTTAATAGTAAATTTTCCAGTTCCATCATTTAATAAAACAGAAGTTTCAAGTTGTTTACAGAAAAATTTTTGACTTTTACTCAAC
>NZ_JBFTQI010001116.1:0-1355 GCF_056398925.1 Pedobacter sp. 01T416_2 | reverse complement strand
CCGCGAACAAAGCAAAAATTATTAAGGCATTTTTTTTCATCAGCATTTATTTTTTTTAAATATTTTTTATTTTTTCCTCAAGCAACTAATAATCAACTATTTAAGTTCATATAATTACCACCCTGTTCATTGGCTGAAGACCGATCGCGATCACCCACTTTTCATCCTTTCCTGTATTCAGCCAGCATCTGTGCAAAAAGAGGACTATTTTGCCTGCACAGCTATTGTTAGCTGACGATCAGATATCAGTTCGCCATTTTTCCATTCATGTTCTTTATCGATCGAGTTTAACACCAGCATGTCTGTGAAACGTGAACGTTCGACCTGTTTTGCTCCTTTATAGGAGATAACCGCTGGTCTGTCCATTTCAAAAAGCATATTATCTACTGAAGCTGCTGCTGCACTGAGTGAATATTCTAAACCGCTAGCTGCTTTGGCTACAAAAGACTTATCTCCGATCCTAAGATTTCTTTTCCCTGTTTCGTACACCCAGTTGGTATTATTTAAAATGCCAAAACTCAATGTCTCAATAGCACTTGTATTACACGGCTTTAGTGCAGTAAGCACTTCCTTTATTGTAAGGCTTCCATTGGCATTTGTTTCGCAGCTAATATCACTTTGGATCAGATCACCGTGGCGCAGTACCATTTTTACCGAAAAACCATTTTTGTTCGGCTTCACCTCTATTTGCTTTAAAGTAACTGCCAGTGTAGAATCTTTATCTTTCGAATTTTTTACAACTACTCTGCCTATGCCATTTCTCTGGTCTGGAGAAATAACATGGTCTTTAGCCATTGGCATCATCTGTATCATAATCATTTCGCCCCACGAAACGGTCTGAATGGATTTACTGTCCCGACGTAGAATTATTTTTCCATCCTGAAGATAATTTATCCCGGCGACAGGAGTCGTTTCAACCAGCTCTTTTTTTGCAAAATGCAGAACAAGCCACGCCTGTGTCAGCCAATATCCCAGATGTGGTTGTGAAGATGGAAAAAAATTCTCTCCAGGTGCATAAATCGCTCCATCTGGATTCCGGGCCTGCATTTTTTCTGCAGTGGCAATACCATCATGCAGGTGGTACAATGCCTCAGGGTCGTTAAAACGGGCCACAGCAGTTGCATGACAAGTTATCCAGTCTGCATTTCTAAAAAGTGCCCAGTCCTGACCATTGGGGTAGCAATAACCACCATCAGGTAACAAAAATCTTTTCTGCAWATCGTAAACATGATTAAGATTGTACAAAAATGCTTCATATGTTTTTCGTCCGGTCAAAAGGAAATCCAGATCATTGCCAGCATTCATAATCCAGGCGCCCATATAATCGGGGTGAACAATATCATGGTTCTCCAGGC
>NZ_JBFTQI010001115.1:0-1360 GCF_056398925.1 Pedobacter sp. 01T416_2 | reverse complement strand
GTACCAGTCTGGCCGTTAAACCGCTTAAATTCAACATTATTGCATAAGATAAAATTATTATCTTTTAATAGCTTTTTGATTTCATAATTGCCCGATGGCATGATATTTCCTACCAACTCCACTGATCCAAAATATTGCCCCTCCATGTAAAAAACATTGTCAAGAGCCAATTTTAGCCTGAACTTTTCATGCCGGAAAAAAGTTTCCGTAACAATATCTTTTGAAAGCATTATTAATTCTTCAATCTGTATGCGCAAGAATTCAATTTCATTTTTAATCCGCCCTTCTTTAAATAAATTAAAAAAAGTTTTCGATAAAATATTGAAAGATTCAGCCGAAATTTTATCGAAATTTTCGGGGTGCATATTTTTCGCAATAGCTTTGAGAAAAATTTCCATAAAATTAATCTCTGTTTTATTGCTCTTGAGATTAATTTTAGGTAACAGTATCGAAGATTCTTTTTCATTTAGCATAAAAATAAAGAAGTAACCGATACCTGAAAGCCCAAGGAATAAGCTAGGGTCTACACGTTTGTCTATATGCGTAAATGTAGTATAGTAACCTTTATTTATTGACTTAGATAAAAGAATGTACCGTGCAAATTCTTCGGGAACCATTTTATACCTTCCATACCTTTTTTTTCTCTGATTCAAAAAAACAAAGGCATTCCCGGCAATTCCATGACACAGTCCCAATGAAGGACGAGCCATTCTATTACCCTTTGGCAGAACTGTTTTCTTTAAGGCATTGTTAATTTTAAGTTTTTCATCCGTTATCACGTCCCTTCCGTTTCCTAAAACAGATTGCCTCAAAAGACCAATTCCTGGAGCACCGTGACACCAAGACACACAATCGATTACCTTTTTATCGGATAAGGAAGGAAATCTATAATTATCATCAACTTCTTTTTTTAACCTGTAATCGGGCCAATTGTTGATTTCTTTATTAAAATGCCTATTTTCATAATCAAAACAGATGGACGCGATTACTAAAAGATTATCGTCATTGAATAGCTTGCTTAATTCATGAAAAACAAATCCGTAGCCCGCATTGCCATGTGATAAGCCACATAACGGCGCCATACTGTGCGGTTTCCATCCCCAGAATATTCCCGTTTTATTTATGGACAGATCCTCAATTAGTTTAACAGCTCCCATTTTGATTCCTTCAAGAATATCAGATTCCGGAATGATATCATGAATTTGAATGAGCCCAATTAACGTTCCAGCTAAACCACCCAAAAAGTCGTGTTTTTTTATTGGATTGTTAAAATCGCAGATAGCTGCACGAGAAATATCAAGACTATGTTTGGTATACTTTTCATTATTCAAAAGTTTTCCGCACAACGCAAAGACATAGG
>NZ_JBFTQI010001114.1:0-1361 GCF_056398925.1 Pedobacter sp. 01T416_2 | reverse complement strand
CTTTTGGCTAGGTTATATTTAACCCCAATAATAGTTATTCTCAGTTTAGATGCAAAAACTAAAGTCAACCTTTTCAAAAATGATACAAAAAAAGCCCTGAACGCTTGCAGTTCAGGGCAACAATAGAATTATTATGGTGGTAATTTATGTAAAGACATCCGAAGTTCGCATGAGACACAGGCCTATACTCAAACTTCGGATGTCTGGCAACGAACTGAATTAATTCATACCAAATGATCTTACCTGGCCACCACCTGGTCTGTTCTGTCTAAAACGTTTCATCATGTTCTCCATTTTAGTTTTATACTCTTCAGCAGTGATCAGTTTTGCTTTTTTAGGTGCGGTTACATCTTTTGCACTTACATTCCTATATTCGATGCTTTTGGCAATTGAACTATTACCTCTGCCTTCGATCGCTAAAACTGCACCTTCAGTCCACATATTTGGGTTTGGAGAAAAGTCGAACCCCAAATCTTTTGTATACCAGATTTTGGTTTCTTCTACTACGTTTTTATCCATATCCAAGATTTTAATAGCCCTTGTAGATCTTATAATCGCCTGGTGACAGGTAAAACCAATAATCTGTTTAGTAGAATCTGTTTTAATCACTTCTATGGTTGGTGCCGGAGCTGGTTTTGCTGTAGTGGTATCATTAGGATTTCTACCGCCCATTCTCATTGAGCCAATCGGACCAGAAGTAGATAAAGTTAATTTACTCGGCATGTAATATGTCGTATCGTTCAGATCAAAAACCTCCGTAAGGCCCTTATCTGCAAAGGTATAGTAATATTCTCTGTTACCTCCACCACCACCAAAACGCATCATCATACGGCCCATGCCGCCACCGCCACCACCTGCTCCATTACTATCCTCAGTTTCTTCAACTGGCATATAACTGGCATTTGTAGCCGTAAATAACAACTCGAAGTTGCTTTTGCTAGATGAGGGCATTCTGGCTTTCATCTGATCGGTTAGCTGGATACCACTTGCCGAAGCCATAGCTGCCGGATCGATAATATTTTCAAATTGTATGGCTCCTGAAGTTTTTTTCTGCTGTGCATCTGCAATTGATGCGATTGATAAAACTCCCAGTAAAGCGAAGATTATTTTTTTCATTACGATTTTGTTTTGTTTGTTAGATACGAAAGCCTTAAAAAGGTTTAACAAAGATATTGTAGTTTGTAATGTAAAACGTGTTAAATTGTGTTAAAATCAACTGCTGAATTGGCTGAGCAAGCTGTTTAAAGGCAGATGTAATTTATTTTTTACAATAGAGCTTGTTTTTGAAAAGCAATTGCAATGGTTCTTTGGTTGCGGTAGTCCTGCCCTCTGCTTAATCCCGATTGAACATACTCTCTAAT
>NZ_JBFTQI010001113.1:0-1363 GCF_056398925.1 Pedobacter sp. 01T416_2 | reverse complement strand
GCCCACTATGGTAGCGGGGAGCAGGATCGAACTGCCGACCTCAGGGTTATGAATCCTGCGCTCTAACCATCTGAGCTACCCCGCCGGGTAATATTTACTAAATAACGTAAATATCGATGTGGTTATTTTTAAGAGTTGCAAATATAGAATAAATATACATTCTATTAAAAAGAAATGTGAAAAATACTATAAAGCCTTATTGCTCAGTAAATTTGATTGTTTTTAAGAGGCTGTAATCGTTATTTGAGCCCTTAGGGGAGCCTGTTTTTAGAAGTAGATAACACCACAAAGGGCAGCATTTTGGCGGATACCGCAGAATTAACCGCATTTCTGGTCTTAGCATATGATCAAACCTATTGCTTACGGTATGTGCGAAAGATATTTCAGCTGGCCATTTGTGCTCATAAAATTGATGGTTTCAAAGATTGATTACCCCCTGGTGCTACCAAGTCATCCCCAAGGTAACTTTTTCCATAGCTGATATTCGCGAATCCTTTACCTTTTAGGTAATAAATTAGGTAACCCCAGGGTAAAGAAAAGGTAACCGTGGGGTAACCCTGGGGTTAACTTGGTGTACAGAAAGGGTAAACAAGTGGTAAACAAAGGGTAAAGAATAGGTAGAGAAAGGTAAACAAGGGGGGTAGAGAAAGGTAAACAACATTTTGCCTGTCCTACACTGAAATAATTTCAACAATTACCCGCCTTTCTTAACCATATAAGACATATAAGGTTCATATAAGTTCAATCGAAACTTAAATGGACTAAAATTCCTTATGTGGTGAAAGACCTGTACGCCTGCTTTTATAGCAGATTTAATAGTTTTCTTTATCTCCCGCAAAGTGGTCAGCTACGTAGCATCTTTTTCTTAACTACATAAGGTTTATATAAGCATTGGATTTTTTATTGGTTAGTATTGCGGATGTTGAGCAGAAATTAGGAGTCGATTAATCAACTACCCGCCCTGCGTTCGTCGTCAAAATAGCCTTCTGGCATGAAGTAACGAGGGGAATGACCACTGACGAATGAACTAATGACCAATGAACTGATGCACCAATAACCATTGAACCAATGGCAAATGAACCACTGAGCCTGCACCTTGAACCAATAAAAATTATATTGTTGCAGATATAGAATAAATTACCTTTCTTTAGAAAAATAATATTAAAAAATAGTCCGGAAATTATCCTGGTAGTGTACTAACATGGCAGAAAAGAAAAAATTTACACTAGAGTACGAAGTTAGATCGTCACCAAGAATATTGTATAGTTTTATAAGTGAGCCAAACGGCTTATCGCAATGGTTTGCGGACGATGTGAATTTTCGCGATCAGGTATATACTTTTACCTGGGACGATGAGCAGCAA